>NZ_JAAGNB010000982.1:0-3005 GCF_010550475.1 Amycolatopsis sp. SID8362 | reverse complement strand
CACCCTCGTCACGACGGCGCTGCGGTGCGCGCGGATCGACCTGCGGGTGCCCGCCGACGCGCGGCCGCTCGTCCGGCGGTGGACCCTCGGCTACGACCCCGACGACGTCACCGGCGCTTCCCTGCTGACGTCGGTGGCGCTCACCGGGTTCGACGCGCGCGGCGCCGAAGCCGCCGCCCCGGTGCTGCGGCTGGCCTACACCCAGGTCGAAATCCCGGTCGTGCGGCGGGTCCAGCTCGCCGCGAAGGCCCGCTCCGGCGGCGGCGTTTCGCTGCTCGACGCCGACGACACCGTGCCGTACTTCTCGTTCGAGGACGTCCCCCGCACCGGCCGGCTGAGCGGGATCGACAACGGCATCGGGCTGCGCACGGAGATCGAGTACACGACGGAGGAGGCGGTCCCGGTGGTCCGGCGCGTCTCGCGCCGCGAAACGGCCACGGGCCACGTCGGCGTGACCGAGTTCGAGTACCACGACAGCCGGTCGCCGATCTTCGGGCGGGTCGTCCAGGACGACCTCGGCGACGAGCACGCGCCGACGCTGCGGACCGTGCGCTGGTTCGGCGACGACGGGCGGCTGACCAAGGAAGAGACCTACGGCCTCGACGACTCCCCCGCGCGCGAGCGGCCGTACCGCCGGGTGGTGCACCTGCGCCGTCCACAGTGGACCCGCACGGTGGTGAGCGAGTTCGACCGGCGGCCGGCCCCGGTTTCGGTCACCACGACGGAGACGGACCTCGACGCCGCCGGGAACCCGGCCCGGGTGGTGGAAACGACCGAGCGGACCGGCCGGCCGCCCGTCGTGCGCGACACCCGCACGACGTACGCGACCGACCCCGACGGCCGGTTCGCGGCGCTGCCCGCGCGGATCCGCGTGGTGGACGGCAGCGGGAAGGTGCTGTCCGACCGGCTGTTCCGCTACGACGAGAACCCCGACGGCCGGGCCGGCGCGCACGGGCTGTGCACCGCGCGGGAGGAGCTGGTGCTCACCGACGCGCTCGTCGCCGACGGCTACGGCCCGGTCCCGCCGGACCTGCGCCACCACGGCTACCACCGCCGTCCCGGCGAGGACGGCTGGTGGATCACGACGTTCCACGGGCGGCTCGACACCGTCACCGGGTTGCGCACCACCACGACCGATCCGCTCGGCCACACCACCGAAGTGCGGTATTCGGCCGACCGCTGCTTCCCCGAGGTGGCCACGGATCCGCTCGGCAACGTGACGATCACGCGCCACGACGTCCGGACCGCGCGGGTGCGCGAGCTGATCGACCCGGCTGGCGCGGTGACCACGGTGACCCACGACCCGCTGGGCCGTCCCGAAACCGTCGTCCGGCCCGGTGATTCCGCGGAGCTGCCGACGATCCGGTACCGCTACGACTCCGGCGCCCCGGTGCGGGTCACGACCGAGCAGCGCGCGGTGTCCGGCGAGGCCGAGGTGCTGCTGACGACCGAGGTACGCGACGGCGCCGGGCGGTTGCTGGAGCGGCGGCACACCGAACTGCTCGGCGACGTCGTCGACGAGCGCCACGAGTACTGCGCCCGCGGCTTCGTGCGCCGGACGAGCCGGTCCTTCCGCGACGGCGACCGCCCACCCGCACCTGAGGAGTTCCGCTACGACGCCCTCGGCCGCCTTCTCGGCGGTAGCGATGGGAAGGTCGAGCGTGAAGGTGGCCTGCACGACCTGCTCGGGCGGGAGCTGCGCGGCGCCGACGGGGTCGTGCTGGTGCGGGACGCGGCGGGGAACCCGGTCGAGGCGCGGACGCCGGACGGGCACACCGTGTACCGGGTCCACGACGCCGTCGGCCGGCCGGCGGCGGTGCTGGTCGACGACCCGCACGGCACGCCGGTCATGACGTTCACCCACCACGACGGCGGCCTGCCGGTGCCGCCCGGCGCCGGGCCGCACAGCTGCGGGCGGCTGGTGCGCGTGTCCGACGAATCGGGCGTGACGCTGTTCGGCTACGACGCACTCGGCAACCCGGCCGAGAAGCGCTGGCGGCCGGCGCACGTCGCCGTCGAGTACCGCCTGGACGTGGTGCGCCGCGCCGACGGGCGGCCGGCGAAGGTGGTCTACCCGGACGCCGGCGACGGGCGGCTGACGGTCCACCACCAGTACGACGAGGTCGGCAGGCTGGTGAGCGTGCCGGGGTTCGTCGACGCGGTGCGCTACGACCTGCGCGGCCACCGCACGGCGGTCCACTACGCGAACGGCGTCACCGAGGCGTGGACCGGCGGCCGCCACGTCGTCACCGGCCCGGGCGGCACCTGGACCCGCGAACTCGGCGCGGCCGCACCCCGGAACCGTTGTGCGGCACGGAAATCCGCGACGCGTTCGACCGCCTGCGCGGCGTCCACGGCGACGACGGCGTCAACGCCCTGTACGGCTACGACCACACCGGCCGCCGCGTCCGCACCCTGGTCTCGGACGGCACGCGCGTCCACGAAGTCCTGACCCCGGACGAGCTGTACGCCATCGAGGACGGCGAGCTGGTGGCCCTGGTGGCGGGCGCGGTCCGCCGCTACGCCGACGCCAGGCAGCGCTACCTGCACTTCGACGGCGACGCCGGGGTGGCCTTGGTGACCGACGAGTCCGGCGCGGTGGTCGCCGAAACGACGTGAATGACTCATTCATGTCGTCCGGCGACAGGAATGAGTCATTCACGTCGTCGCGGGCCGCGCCCTCGGCCGACGAGACTTTGCCGAAACCCTGGCGTCCGGCGCGGTCGTGAGTGGCGAGTAGGGTTCTAACCCGACTTGCCACTCACGACCGTCAGTCGAGCACGGCCAGGTCCAGGCGGCCGAGGCGCTCCGGGTCGGCCAGGATGTCGATCTCCACGATCCGCCCGCCGGCCACCGTGAAGCCCAGCACCGAGAACGGCCGGCCGTCGCGGGTCGCCACCACGCCGGCCGCGCCGTTGACCAGGGCGCGGTGGACCACGCCGCCGCCCGCGCCGAGGCGGGAGAACGTCAGGGCCTGGTTGGCCACCGCCGCCGCGCCGCGGACC
>NZ_JAAGNB010000922.1:0-3700 GCF_010550475.1 Amycolatopsis sp. SID8362 | reverse complement strand
CTCCAGGTCGCCGCCGCGCTCAGCTGCCTGCGCGGGTCAGAACGCCATCGCCTGCGCGCGCCGCTTGACCTCGGTGCCGTGGCTGGTGCGCAGCGCGTTGACGGGGGTGGTGCCGGGGAGGGTGTCGTCCGCGGTGAACAGCCACCGCAGCATCTCCGTCCGGCTGAACCCGGAGTCGGCGAGCACGGTGATGGTGCCCGCGAGGCCCTTGACCACGCCGTCCTTGACGAAGAAGTCGCTGGGCACGCAGAGTTCGCCACCGCGCTTCAGCGCGATCAGCTGCCCGTCGCGCAGCATCTGCCGGACCTTGTTGGCCGAAGTCCCCAGAGCCTTCGCGACCTCGGGCAACGGGAGGACCGCGATGGCGGTGTCGAGGACGTCGTCGGCGACCGGAATCCCACTCACAGGTGACACTGTGCCACATTCGGCCCCCGCACCCGCTAGTGCGCACGGGTGACCCGCGAGGTCTCCTCCACGAGGCGTGTGCGGTTCCGTACGATCCATACCCGTGACACGCACCCATCCCAGCCTGGTCGGCACGCTCCTCGAGCGCCGCTACCGGGTGGACCGGCTGCTCGCCCACGGCGGAATGTCTTCCGTCTATCAGGGGACGGACACCCGGCTGGACCGTCCGGTCGCGATCAAGATCATGGACCCGCGCTTCGCCGACGACCGCTCGTTCGTCGACCGCTTCGTGCGCGAGGCCCAGTCCGCGGCGCAGCTGCACCACCCGCACGTCGTGGCGGTGCACGACCAGGGCTTCGACCTGCCGCCGGGCGCGGAGTCGGGGCTGGCGTTCCTGGTGATGGAGCTGGTGGACGGCGGGACGCTGCGCGACCTGCTCGACGAGCGGGGCCCGCTGGACGTCGCGCTGGCGCTGAGCGTGGCCGAGCCGGTGCTCTCGGCGCTGGCCGCCGCGCACCAGGCGGGGCTGGTGCACCGGGACGTGAAGCCGGAGAACGTGCTGATCGGCCGGTCCGGCCCGCACACCGGCGGCGCGGTGAAGGTCGCGGACTTCGGCCTGGTGCGGGCGGTGGCGAGCGCGGGCACGACGAGCTCGAGCGTCATCCTCGGCACGGTCGCCTACCTCTCCCCCGAGCAGGTCGAAACCGGCGCGGCGTCCTCGCGCGGCGACGTCTACTCGGCCGGGATCCTGCTCTACGAAATGCTGACCGGCCAGGTGCCCTACACCGGGGACACGGCGATCTCGGTGGCCTACCGGCACGTGAACGACGACGTGCCGCGCCCCAGCGAGCTGCGCCCGGACCTGCCGCCGGAGCTCGACGACCTGATCACGCGCGCGACGCGGCGCGACCCCGCGCAGCGCCCGGCCGACGCCGGCGAGTTCCTCACCGAGCTGACCGCGGTGCGCGCCCAGCTGGGGCTGCTGCCGGTGACGGTGCCGATCCCGGTCTCCCGCGGCCAGGGCGACGTCGCCGACACCGAGCGCACGCTGCCGCGCATCCCGCAGGTGCCGGACGGCGAGAAGACGATGCCCGTGCACCGCCCCAACGCGACCCGGGCGCTGAGCCACCCGGGCACCCCGCCGCCGGGCATGACCCAGCAGATCCCGCCGGTGCGGCCCCCGGTGGCGCGACGCCGGAGCGAGCCGGAACCGGAGAAGCCGGCCGACAACCGCAAGCGGATCGCCATCATCGCCGGCGCGGTGCTGCTGTTCGGCGGGCTGATCACGGCGTTCATCTTCATGCTCACCGACACCGGCGGCGACAAGACCGCGACCGTGCCGAAGCTCGTCGGGCTCAACCAGGCCGCGGCGGGCGACGCGCTGCGCGCGGTGAAGCTGACCCCGCGGTTCAGCCAGGAGTACGACAACTCGGCCCCGTCGAACACCGTGCTGCGCGCCGAGCCCGCCGAGGGCACGCCGCTGACACCGAACTCGACGGTGTCGGTGGTGCTTTCCAAGGGCCGCCCGGCAGTCCCGGACATCCGGCCGGGCACCGCAGTGCCCGACGCCGAGAACGCGATCAAGACCGCGCAGCTGACCCCGGTCCGCGGCACCGACGACTACGACGCCGAAGTCCCGCAGGGCGCGGTCATCCGCACCGAACCCGCGGCGGGCAGCCAGCTGAACATCGGCGGTCAGGTCACGATCATCGTGTCGAAGGGCCCGATCCCGCTGCCGCCGGTCCCGGACGTCACCGGGCGGAGCAAGGACGAGGCGTTCCAGCTGCTGCAGCAGGCCGGCTTCGAGCCGTTCCAGGCGGGCGAGGAGTTCCGGCAGGACATCCCGGGCGGCGCCGTCACCCGGACCGACCCGCCTGCCAACTCGCAGGCGAAGGAAAAGCGGATCGGCGTCTTCGTCAACAACGCGGTCCAGGTGCCGGACGTCCGGTTCCGCTCGTTCGACGACGCCCGGAAGATCCTGGAGCAGGCCGGGCTGAAGGCCGACCGCGACGGCGGCAAGGGCCACGGTCCCGGTGGCGGCGGGTTCGACTTCGTCTTCAACCAGGACCCGCAGCCGGGGACGTTCGTGCAGAAGGGCTCCAAGGTCAAGCTCAAGGGCTTCGGTCAGTGATCGGCAGCCGCGGCCGCGTCACCGGCACGATCGGCCCCGGCCTCATCGGCGAAGTCCTGCTGAACGTCCGGGGCGGCACGGAGGCGTTCTACGCCTACCCGGCCGACCCGGACGAGACGTTCAGCTCCGGCACGCAGGTGCTCGTGGTCGACTTCGAACCCCCGCGGACGGTTTATGTGGAACGGTGGCAACCGCTGAGCCGCTGACGGCGTCGTAGAGGCACCAACACACCCACAACAGAAGAGCGAGGGGGTCGGTGCCATGAGTCTCGTGGAAATCGTGCTGCTTTCCATCGGTGGTCTCATCGTCGCGCTGGTGGTCATCTTCGGCATCCTGCGGCTGCTCTACAAGGTCGCCGAGCCGAACGAAGCCCTGATCATCTCCGGCCTCGGGGTCCGCGTCGACCGCGCGGACACCGCGGACAGCCTGGGCTTCAAGATCATCACCGGCCGCGGGGTGAACGTCCTGCCCGGCTTCCAGACCGCACGTCGGCTGTCGCTGGACACCCGCGGCGTCAACCTGCAGGTCTCCTGCGTGACCAAGCAGGGCCTGCCGGTCACCGTGCGGGCCGTCGTCATCTACAAGGTCGGGGACGACTTCGCCTCGATCGCCAACGCCGCCCGCCGGTTCCTGGACCAGCAGAAGGGCATGAACGACACGATCCACGAGCTGTTCTCCGGTCACCTGCGCTCGATCGTGGGCGGGCTGACCATCGAGGAGATGATCCACAACCGCGACGCGCTCACCGGCGAGGTGCGCCAGTCGTCAGCGACGGAGATGATCAAGCTCGGGCTGATCGTGGACTCGCTGCAGATCCAGGAGATCGACGACGAGTCCGGCTACATCAACAACCTCGGCAAGCCGCACGCCGCCGCGATCGCCGCGTCGGCCCGCATCGCCGAGGCGCAGCGCGACCAGGAGGCCGCCGAGGTCGAGCAGGTCGCCGCGGCGAAGAAGGCGGCCGCGGTCCGCGAAAGCCAGATCCAGCAGGCCGGCTACCAGGCCGAGGTGGACCAGGCGCGGGCGAAGGCGTCGCAGTCGGGCCCGCTGGCCGAGGCGACCGCGCGCCAGGAGGTCGTCGTCCAGGAGACCCGCGCCGCCGAGCTGGAAGCGGCGCTGGCCGAGCAGCGGCTGCAGTCGCAGGTCCGCAAGCCGGCCGACGCG
>NZ_JAAGNB010000877.1:0-2735 GCF_010550475.1 Amycolatopsis sp. SID8362 | reverse complement strand
TGCCCCGGCTCGGCCGCCGGCACGCCGTCGCGGGCGGCGTGCTCACGGCCCTCGCCGCGCTGCTCGTGCTGTTCGGGCTCCTCGCGCCGGACGACCTCACTGCGTTTTCGGCCGGCGCGCTCCTGCGGGTGCCGGTGGAGGGCGTCGTCGTCGCCGCGTTCGTGCTGGTGCTGCCGCCGCGGGCGCGCAGCGTCGTCGCCGTCCTGTTCGGCCTGGTCCTGGGGCTGCTGACGCTGATGAAGGCCCTCGACACCGGGTTCTACGCGACTCTCGAGAAGCCGTTCGACCCCGTTTACGACTGGAGCTTCTTCCACGCCGGCGTCGAGTTCCTGGCCGGCCAGATCGGGGAAGCGGCGACCGTCGGTGCGCTCATCGGCGCAGGTGTGCTCGCGGTGGCGCTCGTGGTGTTCATGGTGCTGGCGGTGCTGCGGTTGTCACGGGTCGCCGCCGGGCGCCGGACCGCGGCGACCCGGGTCGTGGCGGTGCTCGGGGTCGTCTGGATCGGGTGCTCGCTGTTCGGCGTCGAGAGCGCGCCGGGGCAGCCGGTGGCCGCCCAGAGCGCCGTCGCGCTCGCCTACGGCGACCTCCGCCAGGTGGGTGCCGACCTGCGGGAGCAGCGCCCGTTCGGCGAGGTCGCCGCGGCCGACGCGTTCCGCGGCACGCCCGGTGACCAGCTGCTGACCGGCCTGCGCGGCAAGAACGTCGTGCTCACCTTCGTCGAGAGCTACGGCCGCATCGCGCTCGACGACCCGGCCTTCGGCCCGAAGATCGGCGCGACCCTCGACGCGGGCACCGCGCAGCTGCGCGCGGCGGGCATCGGCGCGAGGAGCGCGTTCCTGTCGTCCTCGACGTTCGGCGGCGGCAGCTGGCTGGCCCATTCGACGGTGCAGTCGGGCATGTGGATCGACAACCAGCAGCGCTACAACGACCTCCTCGCCAGCGACCGGCTCACCCTCGGCGGCGCGTTCCAGCGCGCGGGCTGGCGGACCGTGTGGGACGTGCCCGCGCACACCAAGGACTGGCCGGAGGGGCAGCGGTTCTACCACCCGGACGCCTACTACGACGCCCGCGGCATCGGCTACCACGGCCCCGGCTTCGCCTACGCCACCATGCCCGACCAGTTCACGATGTCGATGCTGCAGCGCAAGGAACTCGCCGGTGGCCGTCCGGTGATGGCCGAGGTCGACCTCGTCTCCAGCCACGCCCCGTGGTCACCCCGCCCCTGGCTGGTCGACTGGAACCAGGTCGGCGACGGCTCGGTGTTCGCCCCGATGCCGGCGGCGGGCGAAGCCCCGGAATCGGTGTGGAAGGACCCCGCGAAGATCCGCGACGCCTACCGGGACGCCACCGACTACTCGCTGAAGACGCTCATCTCGTTCGTCCAGCACTATGGCGGCGACGACCTGGTCCTGGTCTTCCTCGGCGACCACCAGCCGCCGGTGGTGACGCCGCAGGGCGCGGTGCACGACGTGCCGATCACCATCGTGGCGAAGGACCCGAAGGTGCTCGACCGGATCTCGGGCTGGGGCTGGCAGGACGGCCTGCACCCGGGCGCGCAGGCGCCGGTGTGGAAGATGGATTCGTTCCGCGACCGCTTCCTGACGGCGTTCGCGCACTGACGGTCCTATTCGGAATTCCGGAAACGCGCCATCCGTCCAGGGGCGCGGGCTAGCCCGGATGGAGCAGTGTCGTGACGTTCCGCTGCGCGCGGATTCACTGTCCCGATGAATTGCCGGTAATTCTTCCGCACTTCTACGCTCATTAACGTCGGGTTTCTCCGCGTTGAGGAGTGGGTATGCGAAGGAAATTGGCGGTTCTCGGGGTCGCTTTGTTTTCGCTGTTCGGGCTGACGGTCGTGCCCGCGGCCGCCGCCGGCGGCGACTTCGTGCCACCCGGCTGCTTCGGCGAGCGGTACGGAACCCTCTTCGGGCAGGGCGTTTCGGTCAACTGCTTCCCCGGTGAGGGCTACGGCTACCGGGTGATCGCGCACTGCGCGAACGGCAACGCGTTCTGGTTCGTGGTCGGGGAGTTCGTGCCGTACGGGTTCGGCCCGGCGGTCGCGGAATGTTCGGGTGCGCTGCTCGTGCCGGCGCGGGTGGTCGCCTACCAGGTCGACGAAATCTGATTCGGGCACGGAACCGTCCGGCCACCCCTTTCCCGGGTGGCCGGACGGTGTCGTGCCGGTCGGCCGAGGCAGGGGACGGTCGTGCACGTTCGCTGCCCGGTCGTCTCCGGTTGGGCCCGGCACCCGTCCCGCCGTGCTGTACTTGGTCCAGACCTTCGTCGGCGCGGACGGGAGAGCCCCGGTTCGCGCTTCTTCGCGTGCCCGGAAATCGCCGCCCGGCAAGGGAAAGCCAGTATTAGTCTGCAATGGACAGACGTTCGCTCCCGCGAATTCCGGACAGAAGACCGGACAAATCTGGACCCACCGCAGCTCGCCCCGCACACTCGGCGCACGGTGTGTTTCTTTCCCCCCGGAGGAGTCCCCATGCGTCGAAGAATCGCCAGCGCCCTCGGCGGCGCCGCCGTCCTGACCGCTTCCCTCGCTTCCGCGTCGCTGAGCCCGGCCGTCGCGTCGCCCGGGCTGATCGCCGCCATGCAGCGGGACTTCGGCCTGACCGCCACCCAGGCCGAAACCCGGCTCGGCCAGGAAACGTCCGCCGCGCGGATCATGCCGGCCGCGCAGCAGGCCGCCGGGGCCGCGTTCGGCGGCGCGTGGTTCGACCCCGCGCTCG
>NZ_JAAGNB010000838.1:0-6767 GCF_010550475.1 Amycolatopsis sp. SID8362 | reverse complement strand
CGCCCGGTCGGTCGGGCGCGCGGGCGAATGGTGCGCCGCGGTGCCGGCGGACGGCCGCCCCGGCGTCCACTTCGAGCCCGTCGCCTCCGGCGAAGTCGTGCTCGACTCGCGGACGTCCGGGGTCGCGCGGTGGCTGCACGAGCACTACAACGACGCCGTCGCGGTCGAAATGGAGAGCGCCGGCTTCGCGCTGGCCGGCCACCTCAACGACGACCTCCCGGCGATCAGCGTCCGCGGCGTCAGCGACCACGCGGGCGGCGCCAAGGAGGTCACCGACGGGGCCGGGTGGCAGCCCGTCGCGGCCGGCAACGCGGCCGCCTTCGCCGAAGCGCTCATCGCCGAGATCGACGACGAGGACGCGGAAACCGCCGCCGAGCCGGCGCGGGAGCCGCGCGGGTTCAGCAACCAGAACGTCGCCAACGACCGCGCGCGGGTGGGCCAGCAGATCGGCGCCGTGTACGGGGACTTGACCGTCGGGCCGCAGCGAGGAGACCGGAAATGACGTTCCCCCAAGGCTTCCCGGGAATGCACAACACCAACGAGGCGAGCGGTCAGGCGCACGTCGAGCAGCAGGTGGGCGCGATCTTCGGGGGCACCTTCCACCGCAACGAGACGACCTACAACATCCACGAGTCGGACTCGCCCGAGCGGAAGTTCGAGGTGGCGCTCAACCACCTGCGGGGCGGCACGTCCCGGATGGCGGAGTCGATCTTCCAGGACCTCCTGCACCACGGCGACGCGTCGGCGCGGCTCGCCTACTACTACGCCCTTTCGGTGCTCAGCGACCGTTCGCTCAACGAGATCGGCGACGACGTCTACCTGCGGTTCCGCGCCGCGGACGTGACCGCGCGCCGGTTCCCGCACGACGGCTGGCGCACCGCGCTCAACGTCGTCTGGGAGCTGATCTCCTGCGTGTGGCGGCAGGAAATCGGCGAGACGCTGGACGCGGCCGACCTCGCGAAAGCGCTCTCCAACTTCCGCGAGCTGCCCAAGGACCGGCAGGGCGAGATCACCCGGCACCTCGCCATGGTCCTCGGCGGCGCGCTGCAGGACAGCCTCGACGCCGAGGACGCGCAGCGCGTCCGCGAAGAACGGCTGCAGCCGGACCGCGCGGGCCGGGCGTGGAAGTTCTTCGAGCCGGACCCGGCGGCGCCGCGGTACTTCACCACCCAGGCGACGGCGCTTTCGGCGGCGGAGTGGGCGAAGCCGGTGCTCGGCGGCCTCGGCGTGCTGCTCGGCCTGATCACCTTCCTCAGCGGCTTCGGCAGCGGCCGGCCCGGGATCGCCATCCCCGCGCTGCTGCTCTTCGCGGGCGGCGTCGCGGCCGCGTTCTGGGGTGGCGCGGAGCGGGAGCTGGCCCTGCGCCGGCTCGTGCAGCGCGACCGCGAACACGGGATCCCGTTGCAGTACCAGGCAGCCGCGTCACCGGGCCACTGGGTGCGGACGGACTTCGTCCAGCAGATCCACAAGCTCGTGGAGGCCCGGTTCTGGGACGCGCGCCCGCACGTCGAGGGCAGCTGGCTGAACGACACCAAGGGGCTCTGCGAGTACTACAAGTGGCGTTTCGTGGCGCTGTTCGGGAACGCGCAGGTCGAGGCCAACGCCGTCGACTGGCTCATCCGGTGGCACGCGAAGCGGGCGGCGGCGCAGTGGCGCGCCGGGACGTTGTTCGCCTACCGCCAAGAGCTCCGGCCGTCGGGCACCGCGGTCGCCGTCCACCGGATCGGCCTCGGCACGGCGATCTTCGGCGCGCTCCTGATGCTGGGCGGGCAAAGCGGCTTCGCCGTGGCAGCGGTCTTCCTGGCGCTGGGCGGGTTCTTCGCGGTGAACGGCGTCACCAAGATCGTGGCGGAGCGGCGGCACCGCGCCGAAGAAGAACTGCGCGGCCGGGAGCTGCTCGCGGAAGAGGAGCAGGGCTACGCGGACTGGCTCGCGGTCCTGCGCGACCGGCCCGACGACGCGGAAATGGCGCGCTGGCTCGACCTCGACAAGACGTTCCTGAAGACCGAAGCGCTGCGACGGCACGGCCTGAGCAACCGGGACCTGGTCACGCACGTGGTGCTGACCGAAGGGGCGGCGAACGCGCTGCGGGCGCGGGTCATCCACGGCCCGATGCGGTACTCGCGGTACGTCGTGCTGATCTTCCTGCTGTCCGAAAGCGGCGTGCGCGAGATCGAGGTCGAACTCGACTTCCTCACCGGGAACGTGCACAACGAGCAGCGCACGTCGTTCCAGTACACCTCGCTCGCCGCCGCGCGCGTGGCCGAAGTCGGCATCCGGTACGCCGACGGCTGGCGCTACCAGATCCTCAGCGGCGACCAGGCAACGCTGCTGCAGCAGGAATCCCTGCGCCGGCGCGCATTGCGGCTCAGCCTGATCAGCGGCGAGCAGATTTCGGTGGTGGCGGAGAGCTTCGACGGCCTGACCGACACCAGCCTCGAGAGCGAGACGGCGCTCCAGCGCATCGCCCTCGAGGTGTCCGGCATCGCCGGCGCACTGCACGTCCTGGAGGCGGTGTCCGCGGAAGGCCGCGACTGGATCGCCCGCGAGCAGGAGCGGCGCCGGCGCCGCTCGGAGGACTGGCGCCGCGAGCGCGGCCCGGGCCTCCTCGACGGCGGCGTCGTCGAGGAGTAGGGGAGGAGGGAATCCGTTGTTCCGGCGTGGTGCGCCGGAACAACGGATTTCGCCGTAACTCGGCACTGGCGGCCCTGCTGATCCGGCCGTGGACGGTGACCTGAGCGGGTGACCTAGAGTGTGTGGTGCCCCCGTAGCCCAATCGGCAGAGGCAGTCGACTTAAAATCGATCGAGTGCGGGTTCGAGTCCCGTCGGGGGCACCACGCAAACCATCATCGCCTGATCAGCCCGATCTGACCGGCACGCTGGTCATCGAGGCCACGTTCGACCTCTCGTCGAAGCGCGGGAGGCGGTGATGGGCTCCTCGTCGGGCGTGAGCAAGTTCGTCACCACGATGATGAGCATCGTCATCGGGCTGACCTTCCTCTTCGGTTTCGGCAACGTCCTGGCCCTGGCGCTGCGGATCGGCGTGCCCGCCTACGTCGCGCCGCTAGTCGCCCCGGCGTTGGACCTGACCGTGCTGGGCCTCCTCGTGGGTACCAGGTATCTGGCGATGCGCGGCGCTCCGGAAGTGGTGCTGCGGCCGGCCCGGCGCCTCCTCCTTGCAGCCAGCGCCGCGACGCTGGCCTTGAACGTTGCCGATCCCATCTGCGCAGGTCAGTGGGGTAAAGCTGGTTTTGATGCAGTTGGACCGTTGTTGCTGATTGGCTGGGCCGAGGTCGGCCCCGCACTGCTCCGAAGCCTGCAGATCGTCGACACCGCGCAAGGTCAGCGAGAAGATCACGACAGCTCAGCGTCCGACCCGGCGGCGGAGCCGGAGTGCGCAGTCCTGGTCGACCCGGAGCCGACGATCGAGACGACAGCTGCAGGTAACGAAGCGAAGTTGGAACGTGCGAGGAGCCTCAACCGCGAGCATTGGGGTCGCTACCAACGTCCCATTTCAGCGGAAAGCCTGCGACGCGAGCTCGGGGTCGGAGCCGCGACTTCGAGGAAGCTGTGCGCGGCCGTGCGATCCGAAATGCAGATGGCGACGGCTGCTGCCCCGCCAGGCTGACTCGAGCTTGCCCCAGCGGGCCCACAGCCAGCCCATCACCACCGCTGTCGCCAGCGAGCACCACCGGGTTCACCGCCGGCGCAGCCAGCAGGAACGTCAGAGCCGCGGCCGACGCCACGCCCTGCCCCATCAGCCTGCGCGCCACCGGGACCGACGCGCACTCGCAGCCCGGCAGCGCGCCCCCGGCCAGCCCGGCCACGCCGACCGCCGCACCGGACCGGCGGGGCAGCACCTTCTCCAGCACGCGCGCGGGCACGAACGCCGCGATGGCCCCGCTGATCAGCACACCCAGCACCAGGAACGGCAGCGCCTGCACGCAGACGGCGACGAACACGGTCGACCCGGTGCGCAGCGCGGGTACGTCGAACAGCTGCTGCAGCCAACCCTGGCCGAGGATCGCGATCAGCAGGATCGCGCACAGCACTTCGACCGAGCTGATCCGGAAGCGGCGGGTGCGCCGGCCGGGCTCGGTTTCGGAAGTGGAAACGATGTTCACGGCGACGATGATGCCAGTGCCCACCGACAAGAAACCGGCCGCAC
Organism: Amycolatopsis sp. SID8362; assembly: GCF_010550475.1. Taxonomy (NCBI): domain Bacteria; kingdom Bacillati; phylum Actinomycetota; class Actinomycetes; order Pseudonocardiales; family Pseudonocardiaceae; genus Amycolatopsis; species Amycolatopsis sp. SID8362. Next base: position 2,598 of record NZ_JAAGNB010000838.1, on the reverse strand, counting down.
CGTCGCGAACGGCCGGATCCGGTCCGTTTCCGACCGGAATCCGCCGTTCGCGGCGGAAACTCCACCCCGTGTGGGTTACCCGGCGGACCCGATACCCGGCAATTCGGTCCGCAGCTGCGAAGCCGTCGACACGACCAGCATGAGCAACGTCCCCAGCGCCGAGGCGTCCAGGCCGGCGGCCGGGAAGGCGTACCGCAGCGTGACGTCGAGCCCGGAGTCCGAGTGCCCGACGCCGAGCGTCCCGAACAGCCCCTGCCCCGCCCGCTCGGCGATCGCGACGGACAGCTCCGGCCCGTCCGCCAGGTCCCAGGCGACCACGCAGGTCAGCGAGAGCACGGTCAGCCCCTCGCCGAGCCGGGTCGCCTGGATGACGCACGGGACGTCGCCGTGGGAGAACGTCAGCGCGCCGTCGTCGTCAACGCGCACCTCGAGGTAGCGCTCGAGCGCTTCCTTCGCCTGCGTCAGCAGTTCCGCGGTCTCGGCCGCTTCGGTCGCGCTCACGAGGAAGCCGCCTGGTCGACCGCGCCGCCGAAGCGGCGATCCCGCTTCGCGAACTCCAGGCAGGCCCGCCACAGGTGCGTCCGGTCGAAGTCCGGGAACAGCGTGTCCTGGTAGACCATCTCGGCGTAGGCGGACTGCCACAGCAGGAAGTTCGACGTCCGCTGCTCCCCCGACGGCCGCAGGAACAGGTCCACGTCGGGCATCTCCGGCTGGTACAGGTACTTGCCGATGGTCTTCTCGGTGACCTTGCCCGGGTCCAGCTTCCCGTCGGCGACGTCGCGGGCGATCCGCTGCATCGCGTCGCCCAGCTCGGCGCGGCCGCCGTAGTTGACGCACATCGTCATGTTCAGCGCCGTGTTGTGCTTGGTCTTCTCCTCGGCCGCCTGCAGCTCCTTGATCACCGACGCCCACAGCTTGGGACGGCGGCCCGCCCACCGGATGCGCACGCCGATCGAGCCGAGGTAGTCGACCTGGCGGCGGATGGTGTCGCGGTTGAAGCCCATCAGGAACCGCACCTCTTCGGGGCTGCGCTTCCAGTTCTCCGTCGAGAACGCGTACACCGAGAGCCACTTGACGCCGATTTCGACGGCACCGGCGGCGACGTCGATCATCACCGCTTCGCCGCGCTTGTGGCCCTCGATCCGCGGCAGGCCGCGCTGGTTGGCCCAGCGGCCGTTGCCGTCCATGACCAGCGCGACGTGCTTCGGCACCAGCTCACGCGGGATTTCCGGCGGCTTCGCGCCCGACGGGTGCGGATCCGGGGCCCGCAGCTCATACCGCGACGCCTTGTTCTCGCGTCCCCTGCGCAGCACTGCGAGCCTCCCTGGATGGGGTGAACCGATCAGTCTCCGACCCTACTGCCCGGGCGCGGCGGCTTCCCGGGCGCGTCGCTCGACGAGGGGAAGCGACCGGAGCTGGCGCTCCAGATGCCACTGCAGGTGCGCCGCGACCAGGCCGCTCGCGTCGCGGCGGGTGCCGGGCAGGGTCGACTCGGCCAGCGGCCATTCGCCGTGCAGGAGGGCGGTGAGCAGGTCGAGGACCTCGGGCGCGGGGTGCACGCAGCCGGGCACCCGGCAGTCCTGGCACATCGAGCCGCCCGCGGCGACGCTGAACGCGACGTGCGGGCCCGGCAGGCCGCAGCGGGCGCACTCGGTGAGCGCGGGCGCCCAGCCGGCGTAGGACATCGCGCGGAGGAAGAACGCGTCGAGCACGAGGGACGCGTCGCGCTCCCCGGCGGCGAGGGAACGCAGGGCGCCGCAGACGAGGAGGTAGAGCTTGAGCACCGGTTCGCCCTCTTCGGCCGAGAGCCGGTCCGCGGTTTCGGCGATCGCGCTGGCCGCGGTGTAGCGCTGGTAGTCCGCGACCAGCGGCAGCTGGAACGCGTCGACGGTCTCGACCTGGGTGATGACGTCGAGCGTCCGCCCGGTGTAGAACTGCACGTCGACGTGGCCGAACGGCTCCAGCCGCGCCCCGAAGCGGGACGACGTCCGCCGCACGCCCTTCGCGACGGCCCGCACCTTCCCGTGCCGCCGGGTCAGCAGGGTGACGATCCGGTCGGCTTCACCCAGCTTGTGCGTGCGCAACACCACCCCGGTGTCGCGGTAGAGGTTCACCACCCCGACATCGTCCCACTTCCGGGCGATGCCGGGGTGGTGCGCCCCGCGGGAATCAGCAGTAGTAGCCCGAGCAGTACGTGGCGGCGGTGGTCAGCGCCACGATCCAGACGATGACCGCGGTCAGGCAGCCGAGGCCGCCGACGATCGTCGCGATCAGGCAGAGCGTCTTGGTCGTCTTCGACGCCTGCTCCGCCATCGCGTAGTTGCCCTGCATCTTGTACGTCTGGACCTCGTTGGACTTCATGATCGCGAAGATCGCGAGGATCCAGAAGAGGAAGATGCAGCCGATCGCCCAGCCCTTGTAGTCCTTGATCTGGTTGATGTCGCCACCACCACCGGGCATGCCGTAGCCGGGGGCGCCGAACCCGCCGGAGGGCGGCTGGCCGTACGGCGCGGGCTGGCCGTACGGTGCCGGCTGGCCGTAGGGCGCGGGCGTGCCGCCGGACGGCGGGCCGTAGCCCGGCTGCTGCGGCTGCTGGCC
>NZ_JAAGNB010000790.1:0-4180 GCF_010550475.1 Amycolatopsis sp. SID8362 | reverse complement strand
CCCGCGAGCGGTTCGGCGCGTTGCCCGCCGTCACGGAGTTCCGCAGCACGCCCGGCGTCGGCGTGACCGGCGTGGTCGAGGGACGCACGGTCAGCGTCGGACGGACGAAAGGCGCCGCGGTCGGCGTGACCTGGGACGGCGAGGTCCGCGGCACGCTGACCGTCGCCGACACGATCAAGCCGACGTCCGCCCGCGCCGTCGCCGAGCTGCGGGAACTCGGCCTGACGCCGGTGCTGCTGACCGGCGACGACGAGGGCGTGGCCCGGGCGATCGCGGCCGAGGCGGGCATCGACGAGGTGATCGCCGAGGTGCTGCCGGAGGGCAAGGTCGACGTCGTCAAGCGGCTGCAGGCGCAGGGGCGCGTGGTGGCGATGGCCGGCGACGGCGTCAACGACGCGGCCGCGCTCGCCCAGGCGGACCTGGGCTTGGCGATGGGCACCGGTACGGACGCGGCCATCGAGGCGAGCGACCTGACCCTGGTGCGCGGCGACCTGCGCGTCGCGGCCGACGCGATCCGGCTGGCGCGCCGCACGCTCGCGACGATCAAGGGGAACCTGTTCTGGGCGTTCGCCTACAACGTGGCGGCGCTGCCGCTGGCGGCGCTCGGCCTGCTGAACCCGATGATCGCGGGCGCGGCGATGGCGTGCTCGTCGGCGTTCGTGGTGAGCAACAGCCTCCGGTTGCGCCGCTTCCGCTGAACCCCCGGAGGGTATAGTCGGTGGTCAGGGACGTGGACGAGGGGACAGGTGGGATGACGGGTTACGGCACCGAGCGAGAGGCCTATCTCAAGCGCTTGCGCCGGATCGAAGGGCAGATCCGCGGGCTGCAGCGCATGGTCGAGCAGGACAAGTACTGCATCGACATCCTGACCCAGGTGTCGGCGGCGACGAAGGCGCTGCAGTCGTTCTCGCTGGAGCTGCTGGACGAGCACCTGGCGACCTGCGTCGTCCAGGCGGCGGCTTCCGGCGGCGAAGAAGCGGACCTGAAGGTGCGCGAGGCGTCGGACGCGATCGCGCGGCTCGTCCGCTCCTAACGCACGAGTACGGCCAGGGTGAGGCCGCCGGCGTTGGTCGTGAAGTGCACGATCACGGAGGCGAGCACGCCCCGGCCGGCGTGCCGCCACCAGTGCAGGAAGATCCCGGCGACCCCCGCCGCGGCCATGGCGAGCACCTGCAGCACCACCACGGGCGTCGCCCCGAACACGGCGTGGACCGCGGCGTTGCGGCCGATGGCGAGCGCGGGCAGGGCGTGCCAGAGCCCGAAGAGCGCGGCCGAGCAGAGGATGGGTGGCCAGCGCCAGCGGTCGTCGGTCGCGCCGAAGAGGCCGGGGAGCACGCCGCGGAAGGCGACCTCTTCGATGAGGACGGTCCCGAACAGGATGCGGCCGCAGGTCAGCCAGAGCAGCTGGCCGAGGTCGGGGTCGCCGACGCGGCCGTCTTGGTAGACGGTGCGGAGGGCGGGGACGGCGAGGGCGATCCCGAAGACGGTGGCGATGAGCGCGGCGCCGGCGAGACCGACCAGCGCGGGGCGGCGGAGGGTGCTCAGGCCGAGGTCGGTCCAGGTGCAGCCGGCTGCTCGGGCGAGGGCGATGAGGATGAGGGCGGCGGTGAGGCCGCAGAGGGGGTAGGCCCAGCCGGGGAGGACGCGGTTGGCGAGCGTGGTGGCCGCGGCGAGGGTGAGGATAGCCGTGACCAGGGCGAACACGCGGCGGGGTGGGAACGGGACGGCGTCGGTCAACGGAGGGTGCCTTGCGAAGTCGCGTCGGGCTTGGCGGAGCGGCCACCGACCACCTCCGGAGCCAACGTCAGCTGACCGGGTCGGCGAGGTTGTCCGCTGGTGAACGGCGTTGGACCGGCACTCTCTTCGCCATCGGCATCGGCAACGTCGCTTCCGGGTCGAACGGTGCCGGCCGGTCGTCCAGCGCCACCGCCGCCTGCGTCAGGAGCGTGCGGCAGCCCGTCAGGCTCGCGTGCAGCTTGTCGCGGACCTCGTTCAGCGCCGTGACCTCGCGTTCGGCCGCGCCGACCAGTGCCTCCGCGCGCTGGGTGGCCTCGGCCACCAGCTGATCCGACTTCGCGCGGGCCGCCGCTTCCTGGTCGGCCAGTTCGCGCATCGCCTCCGCGCGGCGGACCGTCATCGCGCGCTTGTGGTCTTCCTCCAGCTCGGCCCGGCGGTGCGCCGCCGCCTCGTCGAGCTCGCGGCGGCGCTGCTCGGCCGCCCGCATCAGCTCTTCGTGCTCGGCGCGGTGGCGGTCGCGTTCGGCCTCGGCCGCGGCCACGAGACGGCGCTCCTCCGCGGTCAGCCGGACGGCCTCGGCCTCCGCCTCGCGGCGGATGTCCGCCGCGGTTTCCGTTGCGCGCGTGGTGATTTCGGTGGCCTCTTCGCGGGTCAGCTCGATCATCCGGCGGGAGCGCTCCTGCAGGGCGTCCGGCGCGATCGGGGTGCGGCTGATCCGGTCGATCTTCACGCGGAGCTCGCCGTTCTGCTCCGCGAGCTCGGCCACGCGGCTTCGCGCCGCGTCGCGTTCGGCGGTGAGTCTGCGGATCTCGGCCTCGGCCCAGTCGGCGTATTCCTTGACCTGGGCGCGATTGAAGCCTCGCCACGCCAGGTCGAATCGGGCCACGTCCTCGCCACCGCCCGGGGCCATGCCTCACCTCCGAATTGGATGGTTTTTCCTCGGCCGCACCTTTTCCTTGCGGTGCCGGGGAATCCGGTGTGCACCCCAGTGTGCCGCAAACCCGCCACCGCGCGCTGCCCGGGCGGGTGATCATTCGTCGAGCGGTTCCCCGGCGCCGGTGGACGTGCTGCGCACGCCGGGCAGTTCGGCGAGTTCGGCGGCGAGGTCGTAGAGATCACCGCGGCCGTCGAGGCGCAGGGTGACAACCGCGATCCGTTGCCCCTCCTCGGAAAGCGACTCGTGGTCGACGTCGACGTGCTGCACCGACCAGCCCCGGCCGGTGCAGGCGGCCAGTGCGGCGCGCAGCACGCCGTGGCCGTCGAGGTAGCTCAGCTGCAGGACCGGCGGTTGCCGCCGGTGGCGCGCGACGAACCGCTGCAACGGCGGGAAGCCGCGGGTCACCACGAAGTGCGCGATCGTCGTGCCGGCCGCGAGCACGGGCAGCCCGGCGCCGCACGCCGTGCCGACCGCGGCGGTGACCCAGATCGTCGCCGCCGTGGTCAGGCCGCGGACCGCGTCGCGGCGGACGAAGATCAGGCCGCCGCCGATGAAGCCGATGCCGGACACGATCTGCGCGGCGATCCGCGACGGGTCCAGCGAGACGTGGTCGAGGCCGAGCAGGTCGGCGAACCCGTACTTCGACACCAGCATGAACACGGCCGACCCGACGCCGACCAGGCTGTGCGTCCGCAGCCCGGCGGCCTTCATGCCGGCCTCGCGTTCGAGCCCGATGGCGACGCTCAGCACGAGCGCGAGCAGCACCGGCGGCAGCAGCTCCCACTGCGCCGACGTGGACCACAGTGTGGGCAAGGTCACGACCTCCTGTCTCTTCAGGGTGAGGGCACGCGAGGAGAACCGCAGCGCCGTCACCAGGCGATACTGTGTCATCGGGTAGCAATCCGACGTCAGCCACGGCGGAAACAGTCGCCTTGCGCGGATCGGCTGCGGACCCGTATCCGCCTACTTTTGGTCGGGCGCCGACAGCCCTCGATCGTGCCAGGGTGAGGTGAGCGCGTGACAGCGACCCGGCCGGTCCCGGCGCCGGACTTCGTGGGTTACCCGGAAGTGCGGCGCCACGTTCGCGCCCTGCTCGACGGGCGGCCCGGCACGCACCGGCGCCCGGTCCCGGCGTGTCCGAAGTGGACCGTCACGGACCTGCTCGAGCACGTCCTGGAGAAGGCCGAGGGCGTCTTCGCGCGCCTCGGCGGCACGTTGCCGCCGCGCGAGGGGCCGCTCGAGGTCCCCGGGCTGCTCGACCGCTGGGACGAGCTCGGCGACGACCTCGACCGGCGCCTCGCGGACGCGGGCGGGCGCAGCGGCGACGTGCTGGTGATGGACGCCTACACCCACGAGCTGGACCTGCGCGCGGCCCTCGGCGTGCCGCCGCCGGTGGAGCACCTGGCCTGGGCGCCGAGCTTCGAAGTGCTGGTCCGCGGCTTTTCGGGCTCGGTCGCCGGCCGCGGCCTGCCGCCGGTCCGGCTCCGCACGACGGGCGGCTCGACC
>NZ_JAAGNB010000751.1:0-3059 GCF_010550475.1 Amycolatopsis sp. SID8362 | reverse complement strand
CCAGCCAGCGGCCGTCGCGCAGGTGCTCCACGCCCGTCGCCGCGCCGATCTCGGCCGGTGCCGTCGAGAAGCCCTGGCCGCGCGCCCGCAAGTCCGCCGTCTCCGGCTGGTCCAAGAACGCCTGCTCGACCTGGGCCGCCGCCGAGTTGCGCTGCGACGCCCGCGGGGCCGCGATCGCGTCCTCCAGGGACAGGCCCCGGTCCAGGCGCCCGAGGAGGACCTGCAGGACCGTCGTGATGATCGACGCGCCGCCCGGGGAACCCGTCGCGAAGAACGGGCGGCCGTGGTCGAGGACGATCGTCGGGGCCATCGACGAGCGCGGCCGCTTGCCGGGGCCAGGCAGGTTCGGGTCGGGCACGCCCGGCGTCACCGGCGTGAACGAGAAGTCGGTCAGCTCGTTGTTGAGCAGGAACCCGCGGCCCGGCACCACGATGCCGCTGCCGCCCTCCTGCTCGATCGTCAGCGTGTACGCGACGACGTTGCCCCACTTGTCGGCGACCGTCAGGTGGGTGGTGTTCTCGCCTTCGTACGGCGTCGGCGCCGCGGTCGTCCCGGCGGCGCACGGCGTCGGGTGGCGGGGGTCGGCCGGGGCGACCGGGCTGGTCGCCGCCTTGTCCTTCGAGATCAGGCACGCGCGCGAGTCGGCGAAGCGCTGGCTGAGCAGCTCGCGGGCCGGGACATCGACGAACGCCGGGTCGCCGATCCAGCGGTTGCGGTCGGCGAAGGCGAAGCGGGTCGACTCCAGGAAGTACTGCAGGTAGTCGGCCTTGCTCGCGTGCTTCAGGTCGAAGTTCTCGAGGATGTTGAGCGCCTCGGCGACGGTCAGCCCGCCGGACGACGGCGCGGGCATGCCGTAGACGTCGAGGCCGTGGTAGCTGGTGTGCGTCGGGCGGCGCTCGATCACGTCGTAGGCGGCGAGGTCGCCGGTGGTGAGCTTGCCGGGGCGGACGTTCAGCGTCGAGGCCGGGTCCACCGGCGGCTTCTGCACGGTCTTGGCGATGTCCGCGCCGATCGGGCCGTCGTACAGCGCGCCGACGCCCTGCCGTTCGAGCTGCGCGTACGTCGCGGCCAGGTCGGGGTTCTTGAAGACCGTGCCGGGTGCCGGCGGGGCGCCACCCGGCAGGTAGAGCGAGCGCGTCGACGGGAACGCCGAGAACCGCGCGGCGTTGTTCGCGATCTGCGTCTGGAACGTCGAGTCGACGACGAAGCCGTTGCGCGCGAGGTTCTCCGCCGGCTTCAGCGACTTCGCCAGCGAGCGCGTCCCCCACTTGCGCAGCGCCTCGGACCACGTCGCCGGCGTGCCGGGCACGCCTACGCCGAGGCCGCTGGTGACCGCGTCGGCGAACGGCAGCGGCTTGCCGTTCTCGACGAACAGGTTCTCGTCGGCGGTCGACGGCGCGGTCTCGCGGCCGTCCAGGGTGTGCACGCGGTGCGTCGCGGCGTCGTAGTAGACGAAGAACCCGCCCCCGCCGACGCCGGCGGAGAACGGGTCGGTGACCCCGAGCGCGGCGGCGACCGCGACCGCCGCGTCGACGGCGTTCCCGCCGTCGCGCAGGACCTGGGTGCCGATCGCCGTGGCATCGGCGTCGATGCTGGCCACGGCCCCGCCGAAGCCGACGGCGACCGGCGACTTGGGGGTGGGGGTGGCCGCGGAAGCGGGCCCGCTCGCGACGGTGGTGACGAGCGCGGCGGCAGCGGCGATGACGAGGGTTCGGCGGCATCTGAGCGCGGGCATGCGGGCGAGTCTGCCTCTTGGCATCCCCCGCTACAAGACGCCAACAGGGCCGATACACCCGTTTCGTCAGCTTTTCACACAGTTCAGGGGTTCCGGAAATTGATTCACATGGAGCAGTGACGTTGCCGTACCCGCTGTAACAGAATCGTGCGGCGCGGCCCTGCACAGCCGCGCACAGCGAGGGCAACCGGAAGGAACAACTCAAGATGACTGCACCACGACGGTGGCGCCGCCTGCTCGGCGCCGCACTCGCGGTCTCGACCTCCCTGCTGGTCGCGACCGCCACCGGCGCCGAGGCATCGCCGCCGCTCCCCCAGCAAGACGCCACCGGCAACCACGAAATGGGAGCGGCGATCCGCGCCCACGACGGGGTGGCCCCGGCCGGCCTGGCGCCGGCGTCGGTGGACTCGAGCGTCCCCGGCATCGATGTAAGCGCTTACCAGGGCAACGTCAACTGGGCGTCGTACTGGAGCGCGGGCAAGAAGTTCGCCTACGTCAAGGCGACCGAAGGCACCGGCTACACGAACGCGTACTTCAGCCAGCAGTACACCGGTTCGTACAACGTCGGCATGATCCGCGGCGCGTACCACTACGGCCGCCCGGACACCTCGGGCGGCGCGGCCCAGGCCGACTACTTCGTCGCCCACGGCGGCGGCTGGTCGAAGGACGGCAAGACGCTCCCCGGCACGCTCGACATCGAATGGGGCCCGAACAACGCCTGCTACGGCAAGACGCCGTCGCAGATGGTGGCGTGGATCAAGGCGTTCAGCGACGAGTACCACGCGAAGACGACCCGCTGGCCGGTGATCTACACGGCGACGAGCTGGTGGAGCCAGTGCACCGGCAACACGGGCGACTTCAGCTCGACGAACCCGCTCTGGGTGGCGCGCTACGCGTCGACGGTGGGCACGCTGCCGTACAACTGGGGCTTCTACACGTTCTGGCAGTACAGCTCCTCGCCGATCGACCAGGACACCTTCAGCGCGGACATCACGCGCCTGAAGGTGCTGGCGACGGGCTGATCCCGACTTCCGCGGGTTACGCGGGTGGCGCGGTCGACGGAAGACTCGATCGCGTCACCCACGCCGTGGAGGGAAACCGTGCGCCTGACCGCCCTGCTCCCCCTGCTCGCCGCCGTCCCGCTCGTCGCGTTCCCGGCCGTGGCCACCGCCGCGCCCGGCTGCTTCGACCCGGCCGCACCGCTGACCGTGGAAGAGCAACGCCTGACCGCGGCCCTGCCCGCGGGCGGCCCCGCCGTCGGACCCGAACTGGTCCGGCTGGCCGGGCTCGACCCGCTCGTCGCCGAGGTGAAGCACGACCTCTG
>NZ_JAAGNB010000700.1:0-3879 GCF_010550475.1 Amycolatopsis sp. SID8362 | reverse complement strand
AGCCGGAGAGGTCGGTGCGCGCGCCGCCGACGAGCTGCCAGCCGCCACCGCGGCCGGGCTGCGGGTAGACGGGCACGCCGGCGGCGGAGAGGGCTTCGAGGTCGCGGCGGGCGGTGGCGACCGAGACCTCCAGCTCTTCGGCCAGCTCGCCCGCGGTCACGCGGCCGCGGGTCTGCATCAGCAGGAGGGTGGCCACGAGGCGGTCGGCGCGCATGGGGGAAGTGTCGCAAGCAAAGTGCTCACTCCGTGCGCACTTTCACTCCGCATGATGGCTCCACACCGCTTGAGAGGAGCAGCCATGCTGCGAGGAATGGCCACCGTTTCGTACTTCGCCGACGACCACGAGGCCGCGAAGGAGTGGTACGCGGAGTTCCTCGGCCTCGAGCCGTACTTCCAGCGGCCCGGGTACGCCGAGTTCCGCATCGGCGACCACCAGCACGAGCTCGGGCTGATCGACCGGAAGTACGTCCCGGCGAGCCGGGGCGGGGCGAGCGGCGAGATCGTCTACTGGCACGTCGACGACCTCGAGGCGGCCGTCGCCCGCCTCCACGAGCTGGGCGCGAAGGAGCACGAGCCGATCACCGAGCGCGGGCCGGGCTTCGTCACGGCGTCGGTCGTCGACCCGTTCGGCAACGTGCTCGGCGTGATGACCAACGCGCACTACCTGGCGATGCTGGCGCGCTGACGGAGTGTGCGGCGGCACCACCGGATCTTGCTGACTTGTAGCCGCCGCACACATGGTCCGCGACGCGGGTCACGCTTACCGTTCCCGTCCATGACCAGCGATCTGGACGGGCGCACCGCCCTCGTGACCGGCGGCGCCGGGGGCATCGGCCTCTCCTGCGTCCGCGCGCTCGCGGCGGCCGGGGCCAAGGTGCACGTCGTCGACGTCGACGCCGAACGGGCCGAAGCCGCCGCCACCGAGGTCGGCGGCTGGGCGCACGCCGCCGACCTGACCGACCCCGCGGCCGTCGGCGCGCTTCCCGCCGAGGTCGACATCCTCGTCAACAACGCCGGCATCCAGCACGTCGCGCCGATCGAGGACTTCCCTCCGGACGTCTTCGCCCGCATCCAGGCGCTGATGCTCACCGCGCCCTTCCTGCTCACCCGGCACGCGCTGCCGTCGATGTACGCCAAGGGCTGGGGCCGGATCGTCAACATGTCCAGCGTCCACGGCCTGCGCGCTTCCCCGTACAAGGCCGCATACGTCGCCGCGAAGCACGGGCTCGAAGGGCTCTCCAAGGTCGCCGCCCTCGAAGGGGCCGCGCACGGGGTGACCAGCAACTGCGTGAACCCCGGGTACGTCCGCACCCCGCTGGTCGACGGCCAGATCGACGCCCACGCGGCCGAACACGACATCCCGCGCGAGGACGTCGTCGCCGAGGTCCTGCTCAAGCGCGCCGCGATCAAGAAGCTCATCGAACCCGATGACGTCGCTTCCCTGGTGGTGTGGCTGTGCTCCCCGCGCGCCGGCCACATCACCGGGGCGTCCATCCCGCTCGACGGCGGCTGGACCGCCGCCTAAGTCCCGCCCGACCACAAGGAAGTGGAGCCCGCAGTGAGCCAACCCCACCGGTCGGCGATCGCCAAGATCGTCGGCGCGAGCCTGATCGGCACCACCATCGAGTGGTACGACTTCTTCCTCTACACCTCGGCCGCCGCGCTGGTGTTCAACAAGCTGTTCTTCCCGACGGCGGACCCGCTCACCGGCACGCTGCTGGCGTTCCTGACCTACGCGGTCGGGTTCCTCGCCCGGCCGATCGGCGGCCTGGTGTTCGGGCACTTCGGCGACCGGCTCGGGCGGAAGAAGCTGCTCATCGTCAGCCTGTCGCTGATGGGCGGGTCGACCGCGCTCATGGGCGTGCTGCCGACGTACGCCTCCGCGGGCGTCGCGGCGCCCTTGCTGCTGACGCTGCTCCGCCTCGTCCAGGGCTTCGCGCTCGGCGGGGAATGGGGCGGCGCGGTCCTGATCGTCTCCGAGCACGGCGACGACCGCCGCCGCGGGTTCTGGGCGAGCTGGCCGCAGTGCGGTGCGCCGGGCGGCAACCTGCTGGCCACCGCCGTGCTGGCGATCCTGTCCGCGACGCAGTCCGATGCGGCGTTCCTGTCGTGGGGCTGGCGGATCCCGTTCCTGCTCTCGGCGGTGCTGCTGCTGATCGGGCTGTGGATCCGGCTGGCCGTCTCCGAGTCGCCGGTGTTCCTCGCCGCGCAGAAGCAGGCCGAAAGCCGCGGCGAGAAGCACGTCCCCGTCGTCGACGTCTTCCGCCACAACTGGCGCGAGGTGCTGATCACCATCGGCGCCCGGATGGCCGAGAACGTGTCGTACTACGTGATCACCGCGTTCATCCTGGTGTACGTCACGACCGGGCTGCACCTGCCGAAGGGCATGGGCCTGACCGCGGTCCTGATCGGCTCGGCCGTGCACTTCGTGACCATCCCGGTCTGGGGCGCGCTGTCCGACCGCGTCGGCCGCCGCCCGGTCTACCTGTTCGGCGCGATCGGGATGGCCGTGTGGTCCTTCGCGTTCTTCGCCCTGCTGGACACGAAGTCGTCGGCGGTGATCGTGCTGGCCACCACCGTCGGGCTGGTGCTGCACGGCGCCATGTACGGCCCGCAGGCGGCGTTCTTCGCCGAGCAGTTCCCGACCCGCGTCCGCTACACCGGGCTGTCGGTCGGCGGCCAGCTGTCCTCGATCGCCGCCGGTGCCGTCGCGCCGCTGATCGCCGTGGCGCTGTTCTCGGCCTGGGGCAGCACCGTGCCGGTGTCGCTGTACGTCGCCGGGATGTGCCTGCTCACCGTCATCGCGCTGCTGGCCGCCCGCGAGACCCGCGGTCAGTCGCTGCACGACGGCAGTGTCGAGGCGGAACAGGCGACCGTTTCGCCCTAGCATGACCGCCGTGACCGCACCTTCCGACGCGTTGCGCCGGCTGCTTGACCTGCTCGCCTCCGGGGCGAGCACCGAGCAGCTGGCGCACGTCGTCGTGGCCGCCCGCGCCGAAGGCACCCTCGGCGCGAGCGACCTGGCCGCGCTCGCCAGCGCGGGCGAGCTGGCGCTGCGGATCCGCGAGACCCTCGCCGAGCACCGGCGCCGCGAAGCCCAGCTCACGGCGTTGTTCGAGACCGCCAGCGAGCTCGCCGCGCTGTCCGATCCGGACACCGTGCTGCGCTCGATCGTCCGCCGCGCGCGGGCCCTGCTCGGCGTCGACGTCTCCTACCTTTCGCTGAACCGCGAAGCCGAGAACAAGACCTACGTCCGGGTCAGCGACGGTTCGGTGTCGGCGGAGTTCCAGCAGATCGTGCTCGGCATGGGGGAGGGCCTCGGCGGGCTGGTCGCGCAGACCGCGCGGCCGTACGCGACTTCGGACTACTTCACCGACGAGCGGTTCAAGCACACCCGCCACATCGACTCCGGCGTCAAGGACGAAGGCCTGACGGCGATCCTCGGCGTCCCGCTCGCCATCGGCCCCAAGGTGCTCGGCGTGCTCTTCGCCTCCGACCGCGCCACGCGGGAGTTCACCGCGGACGAAGTGGCCCTGCTGTCGTCGCTGGCCGACCACGCGGCCATCGCGCTGGACAGCGCGAACCTCCTCGACCAGACGCGCCGCGCGGTCGCCGAGCTCAACGAGGCCAACGCGACGATCCGGGCGCAGAACGAGGCGATGGAACGCGCCGAGGACGCCCACGACCGGCTCACCGACCTGGTGCTGCGCGGCGGGGACCTGCCCGACGTCGCCGACGCCGTCGCCGGCGTGCTGCACGGCGACCTCACGGTGTACGACGCCGACGGCACGCTCCTGGCCAATTCGGCGGCTCCCGTCGCGCTCGACCCGGCCGCGCTCGCCGCGGCCCGCACCGCCGGGCGCGCGGTGTCCACTGAGG
>NZ_JAAGNB010000641.1:0-1771 GCF_010550475.1 Amycolatopsis sp. SID8362 | reverse complement strand
GAACAGGCTCGCGGCGGCGTTGTCGGCGTGGCCTTCGAAGCCCGCGGCCAGCTGCAGCGCCTCGAACGCGTCGAGCTCGCGGCCCGCCAGCGCGTACCCGGCGGCCACGCCGGACACCACCGCGGCCGCGGACGAGCCGAGGCCGCGCGCGTGCGGGATCGCGTTGAAGCAGCGCAGGTGCAGGCCGGGAACCTCGACGCCGAGGTGCCCGCAGGTCCGCTCGATCGCGCGGTACACGAGGTGGGTTTCGTCGGTGGGCACGTCGGCGACCCCGCCGGCACCGGCGTCGACGACCTCGACCTTCAGCCCGCTGCCCGCGACCTGGACCTCGACGACGTCGTGCAGGCCCAGCGCCATGCCGAAGGCGTCGAAACCCGGCCCGAGGTTCGCCGTGGACGCCGGGACGGTGACCTTGAAAGCGGTGCTCACCGCAGGTCCAGCGCCGCCGCGACGGCCGAGGGGTCCACCGCCAGCGGCTCGACCTCGACGTTGCCCGCCAGCGCCGTCTGCGGGTCCTTCAGGCCGTGCCCGGTGACGGTGCACACCACGCGGGACCCCTTCGGGAGCCGGCCGTCGGCGGCGGTGGCCAGCAGGCCGGCCACGCTGGTGGCGGACGCCGGCTCGACGAACACGCCCTCGCGCCCGGCCAGCAGCCGGTAGGCCTCGAGGATCTTCTCGTCGGTGACGGCTTCGAAGAGCCCGTCGGACGCTTCCTTCGCCTTCACCGCGGCGGTCCACGACGCCGGGCTGCCGATCCGGATCGCGGTCGCGACCGTCTCGGGGTCCGCCACCGGTTCGCCGTGCACGAGCGGCGCCGCGCCGGCCGCCTGGAAGCCGAACATCCGCGGGGTGTTCTTCACCACACCGTCGGCCGCGTACTCCGAATACCCCGCCCAGTAGGCGGTGATGTTCCCCGCGTTGCCGACCGGCAGGCAGTGGATGTCCGGGGCGGTGCCGAGCACGTCGCAGATCTCGAACGCGGCGGTCTTCTGGCCGGCGATGCGCACCGGGTTGACCGAGTTGACCAGCGTGACCGGGTAGTCGGCCGCGGTCTTGCGGGCCAGCTCGAGGCAGTCGTCGAAGTTGCCGTCGACCTGCAGGATCCGGGCGCCGTGCAGCACGGCCTGGGCGAGCTTGCCCATGGCGATCTTGCCCTGCGGCACCAGCACGGCGCAGGTGAGGCCGGCGCGGGCGGCGTAGGCGGCGGCCGAGGCGGACGTGTTGCCGGTCGACGCGCAGATCACCGCCTTGAGGCCGCTGGCGAGCGCGTGCGTGATGGCCACGGTCATCCCGCGGTCCTTGAACGAGCCGGTCGGGTTGGCGCCCTCGACCTTGAGGTACACCTCGCAGCCGGTCAGCTCGGACAGGTGGTGGGCGGGCAGCAGCGGCGTGTTGCCCTCGCCGAGCGTGACGACGCGAGCGCCGTCCGGCACCGGGACGCGGTCCCGGTACGCCTCGATGAGTCCGGGCCAGGGGTGCCTGATCACTGGTCTTCGCCTTCCACGCGCATGACGCTGACAACTTCGTGGACGACGTCGAGCTTCGCGATCTCGTCCACAGTGGACTGCAGCGCCGCGTCGGGCGCCTGGTGCGTCACCACGACGAGGCTCGCGCGGTCGCCGACGTCGCTCTGCCGCACGGCCGCGATGCTCACGCCGTGCCCGGCGAACGCCTGCGCCACCTGGGCGAGCACGCCGGCGCGGTCGGCGACGGAAAGGCTTACGTGGTACCGGGTCGGCGTCTGGCCCATCGGCCGCACCGGCAGCGCCGC
>NZ_JAAGNB010000590.1:0-4968 GCF_010550475.1 Amycolatopsis sp. SID8362 | reverse complement strand
CGTCGCCGAAGCGGATTTCGGGGCTGCACATCGGGGTTGCGCCGGGCAGCGGGGCGCGCGCGCCGCGGCAGGTGGAGCTGGTCGGCCGGTCCGGCACGCGGACGGTCGAGCTGGACGCGAGCGGGTCGGCGTCGTTCGAACCGCTGGACACCGACCAGCTGCAGCTCGTGCTGCCGGGCGACGACGACGATCCGGCGGCCCGCGCGGTCGTCGGCATCGGCAGCCTGGAGCTGTCGGGCGCGCCCGGGCTGCTGCCCGGCCCGGACCCGGCGTTCACGGTGCCGTGCGGGTCGGGCCCGAACATCCACCTCGACGGCCTCGACTACCGCACGTCGGTGCAGGGCACGCTCGCCGACATCACCGCCCACCGGCCGCTGGAACTGCGGATGTGCCGGGATTCCGAGGGCGGCATCGCGTTGCCGGAAGGCGGGCACGAGCTGCGGACGGACCGGTCGGAGTCCTTTGTGGTCCAGGACCTGTGGCTGCGCCCGGCGAAGGCGTCCGCGGCGCCGCCGGTGCACCGGACGGTGCAGGTGGGGACGTGGGACGCGACTTCCCGCACGGTGACGGTCGGGCCGGGCGAGGAAGCGGTGCTGGCGATCCCGGAGAACGCGAACGCGGGCTGGGTGGCCACTGTGGACGGTCGCGAGCTGGCCCGCACCCGCGTGGACGGCTGGCAGCAGGCCTGGCTCGTCCCGGTCGGCGCGGGCGGGGTGGTGTCGCTGGAGTTCACGCCGGACTTCTCGTACCGGACGGGCCTGCTGATCGGCGCGGTGGCGGTGCTCCTGGTGCTGATCGGCGTGGCCTGGCCGGCCCGGCGGCGGCCGTTCCCCGTCGTCGCGGGTGGTTCGGCGGTGCCGGTGGTGCTGATCGGGCTGCTGGTGGCGCTGGGCGGGATGCTGCCGGTGGTGCTGCTGATCGCGTGCCTGCTGGTGCGTCAGTTCTCCGAGCGGGCACCGAGGTACCTGGCGTTCGGCGGGATGGCCGTGGCGGCCGCGGTTTCGGTGACGGGGAGGGTTTTGGGCCACGGCCAGGAGTGGGCGTACGGCCCGGTGACCCAGGCAGCGCTGCTCCTGGCCGCGGCGGCGATGGTGTCGACGTGCGTGGACTGGTTCACCCGGCCCGCGCGTAGTGAATGACTCATTCATGTCGTCAGACGACATGAATGAGTCATTCACTACATCCGGCGTGCCCGGAGTTCGAGCACCGCGCCCGCCACCGCCAGGCCGCCCGCGCTGCACGCCGCCGCCGTGACGACCTGCGTGGCGGACCCGTGCAGCCAGCCCAAGATCAAGGCCGCCTCCGCGGCCACCGCCGTCCACATCAGCAGCGTGACCCGCCGGTCGCCGTCGGCCAGCCGGGCGTACAGCAGGATCTGCACCAGCGCCAGCATCGACCCCGCGAGCGCGAACGGCCACACCGGCATGGTGCTCCCGGCGTAGCGGGAACCCCCGATCACGCCCAGCAACGACGGCCCCACGACCACCGAAACCAGCAGCACCACGGCATCCAGGCCGGCGCACACCGCCAGCGCCACCGGCAGCACCCGCCGCCGTCCCGACGCCGCCGCGAACCTTGGCAGCACCAGCACCCCGACCGCCTGCGGCAGCCAGTACGCGATCTTCGTGACGATCGCCCCCAGCGCGTACTCACCCGCCGCACCGGCCGGCAGCGTGTGCCGCGCCAGCACCAGGTCCAGGTTCACCAGGAGCACCAGCGCCAGCATCGCTTGCGCCGTATGGAGTACCTCGCCGCCGTGCCGGTCGGCCCAGCGCGGGCGCGGACGGCCGCACAGCTGCCAGCCCGCCACCACGACCGCGAGCGAACCGAGCGCCGTCCCGGCCAGCGCGCCGGTCGTCGATCCCGTCAGCAGGAGGCCCAGCAGCGAACCGCCGACCTTGCCGAACCCTTCCAGGGCGATCAGCCCGGCCAGCCGCGCGAACCGGTGCGCGCCCTGCAGGAGACCGTGGAACAACCCCAGCAGCGTCAACGGCCCGAGCGCGGCCGTCACCAGCAGCGCCGGCGTCAGCGAGCCCAGGTGCAGCAGGAGCACCAGCAACGGGCTGAGCGTCAACGCCGCCGTCGCGACGATCCCGCTCGTCACCAGGCCGAGCGCGAACAGCGGTCCCTGAGCCGGTTCGGCCGAACGGGCCACCCGCAGGGCGACGACCGTCTGCAGCCCCATCGCCGGGACGACGCCGATCACCAGCACCGCCAGCAGCGAGCTGAGCTCCCCGAACGCGCCGGGTGCGAGGATCCGCGCGGCCACCAGGCTGAGCACGTAGCTCGCCGCGTTGTTGCCCGCGAGCGCGAGCGAGACGAGGATCGCCGCGACCCGGTTGCCGGTCCGGGCCGGGGCTTCGGTGGCTACGCTCAACGGCGGGCTCCCATTACCGGCGAGTAATGAGCAGCGACCATAACCTCGCGCGCACCGGAAAGGAAGGGCCGTGGACGCACCGGGCAGGCGGTTCGCGCTCCCCGCGTGGTCCGCTGTGCTCGCGTTGGCCGTGTGCGCGCCCTTGCTGCGCCGCGGGTTCACCCTCGGCTACGACATGGTGTTCGCGCCCCGCCAGTACTTCGTGCCGGACGCCTTCGGGCTCGGCAGCACACTGCCGCGGTCGGTGCCCGCCGACGCCGCCGTCGCGCTGGCCACCACGGTCCTGCCCGGCGACATCGTCCAGAAGATCGTCCTGCTGCTGGCCCTCTTCGCCGCCGCGCTCGGGGCGGGCCGGCTGGTCCCGACCGAGCGCCTCGGTACCCGGCTCGTCGCCGCGACGACGTACGCCTGGACGCCGTACGTGGCCGAGCGGCTGTTCATCGGGCACTGGCCGCTGCTGCTGACCTACGCGTGCCTGCCGTGGATCGCCGCGGCCGGGCTGGGGGTGCGCGCGCACGAACCGAATTCCCTGCCGCGGCTGGTGCTCGCGAGCGCGGCCGCGGTCCTCACCCCGCCGGGCGGGGTGCTCGCGGCCGCCGTCATGGTGGTGTCGGCCGGATCCCGGCGGCTCTGGCAGACGATCCCGATCGCCCTCGCGCTGGACCTCCCGTGGCTGGTGCCTGCTTTCCTCAACGCCGGCGGCACGTTCTCCGACCCGGCCGGCGTCACGGCGTTCAGCGCGCGCGCCGAAAGCTGGGGTCCCGCGCTGCTGAGCGTGCTCGGGCTGGGCGGGATCTGGAACGCCGAAACCGTGCCCGGCAGCCGGGCCATGCCGCTGGTCCCGGTGCTGACGCTCGTCGTCGTCGCGATCGCCGTGGCCGGGCTGTGGCCGCTGGCCCGGCGCTGGGGGACGGCACCGGCCCGGTCGTTGTCCCTGCTCGGCGTCGCGGGGGTGCTGCTGGCGTCGCTGGCGACGCTGCCCGGTGGAACCGCGCTGCTGACCGCGGCGACGCGGTACCTGCCCGGCGCCGGGCTCCTGCGCGACGCCCAGAAATGGGTGGCCTGGTGGGCATTGCCGCTCGCGCTCGGCCTGGCGCTGGCCGTCGAAGCCGCCGCGGCGAAGCTGAAAACCGGACGCGGGCGGGTCGCGCTGGCGACGGCGGCGATCGCGCTCCCGCTGGTCACCATGCCGGACCTGGCGTGGGGTGGCTGGGGACGGCTCGGCACCGCGCAGTACCCGGACGACTGGCGGGCGGTGTCCGAAGTGCTCGGTGACCGCCCGGGCGACGTGCTCGCCCTGCCGCTCTCGGCGTTCCGCGGGTTCGCCTGGAACGACGGCCGCACGCAGCTGGACCCGGCGCCACGCGCGCTGCCGAAACCCGTGCTGATGGACGACACGCTGCAGGTGGGGAGCGAGCGGATCGCCGGTGAGGACCCGCGGATCGGCGACGTCCGCGCCGCGACGTCCGCGCGGGAGCTCACCGACGCGGGGATCGGCTGGGTCCTCGTCGAACACGGGACCCCCGGCTACGTCGATCCGCGGTTGCTCGCCGACGCGACACCGGTGTGGTCGGGTGAATGGCTGACGCTGTACCGGACACCGGGTGTGCCGCCGGTGAAAGCGATCTCGTGGACGCCGGCATTGGTGGCGAACGGAGTAGCGCTGGGATTGCTGTGCGTCGCACTGTTGTGCCGCATGTTACCGATGCGTACATTGGGCCGCGGCAGGATTTTCCCGCCGCGGAAGGAGTGACACGTGGGCACGGTCATCGGCGCGGTCGTCGCCGTCATCATCGGCGGCGGGGTGGCGACCGGGGCGGGGTTCGCCCTCGTCCAGGGCGCGGACCCGGACACTTCCGCCCCGGTTCAGGACAAGCTCAACGCGCAGGTGAAGTACAACCCGGCCGACCACCCCGGCAAGATCTACGGGAACCGCTGACGGCGTGACCCGGCTCGCCTCCGACCATGCGCACCGCGTCGTCGGGCTCTACGGCGACCCCACCGTTTCCTGGAGCATCCTCCTCGAAGCGGACCTCGACGTGGCCGCGCCGGAACCGGAAAAGCTCCGGGCGCGCCTGGCTGCCGCGATCCAGCAGTACCCGCACCTCGGTGCCGTGCCCGGGATCGAGACGGCGGACGACTTGCCCGCCGTCCGCGACCGGTTCGCTGCCCAGTCCTACGAACGTGCCGCGCCGCTCGTCCGCGTCGCCGTCCGCGCCGACCCGCCCACGGTGCTCGTCGCCGCGCACCACGGCGCCCTCGACGGCCTCGGCCTCCTGGCACTGCTCGGCATCCTCCTCGACGTCCCGGTTTCCTCGGCGGCGACCGGGATCGGCGCACGCGGCGGCGGCAAACCATTTCTCGTTTCGGCCTTCCAGCGGCTCGCTGAGGCGCTTTTCGCGCCGCCGGGCCGGATCGTGCCGGATCGGGCCGCTCCGTCCGCAGGGGACGTCTTCGCGGCCCGGCACGAACCCGGGCTGCGGCTCGGGGCGCCTGGGTTCGTCACGGCCGCCGTCCGCGCCACCGAACGCTGGAACCGCGCGCACGGCGCCCGGACCGCGCGGGTCGTGGCAGCGCTGGGCGCGTCACGG
>NZ_JAAGNB010000547.1:0-2370 GCF_010550475.1 Amycolatopsis sp. SID8362 | reverse complement strand
CACGGCGACGCCGGCCGGTACCGGGTCGCAGGACCCGCTGGACCGGCTTCCCGTTGACCTCCCGGCAGCGCCCGCCGGCGCCGTCGGGTCCGGTGGTGGCACCTCCCCCGGCTCGAGCGGCGGCCACGCGCACGGCGCGATCGTGCTGCCCGCGCGGGCCGCGCACGACCAGCAGCTCGGCTGCTGGAGTGTCACCCCGGATGATGTCGCTGCGTTGCGCAACCGCGCGCAGCAGCCTCCAGTGTCGCCGGACTGACGTGTCGGCCAGCAACGCGATCTACGCGTAAGCGATCACTTTGATCGGTAGCGACAGCAGGACCGCCGAGGTGCAAGCTCGACGGCCGGCTCGCGAACTCATGGGCTGAAATCGCAAGCCGGTAGCTCCCGCTGCCACTACCTCCATCAACAGCTGGTGTCCCAGGGCTGTCGTCAAGCAAACCCCGTTTCACAGCAGACACGTCAACCGCCGCGCCGATGGTATCGGCCGGCGCCCATGAACTGGAGCGTTGAACATGAAAAACCCACGTTGGACTCGGCGCCCTCGCGCCGACGTCCCCGCCGGAGGGGCCGCAGCCGGCCTGTCCCCGGTGAACCCGTACAGCCGCCGGTCGAAGCGCGTGCTGCGCGGCTCGACCCGCGCGGCCGCGATGTCGGTCACCGCGACCGTCGCGCTCGTCGCCCTGGTGACGAACGCCGCCGCTGCTTCCCTGCCGGGCCTGGACGGTCTCGGCCTTCCCGGAACGGACACCACCTCACTGTTCACGAGCTCTCAGCCCAGCTCGCCGGTGAGTGCTTCCGGAACGAGCGGCACCAGCAGCCAGCCCTCGACCAGTCCGCTTCCCTCGACGACCTCGTCCACCGGGGACCTGCCGACCGCGAACATCCCGACCGTCGGCAAGTTCCTCAGCGGTGACGTGCTCAGCGGTGGCGCCTTGACCGGCGGCCTGTTCGGCGGCGACACGGTCCAGACCTCGACCGACCCGAACCAGTCCGGCGGTGCCCACTCCAGCGGGGACACCACCCACGAGGGCGGCGGCGACGGGTGCGACTTCTTCCTGCAGCACATGTGGAAGAACGAGGACGGGATCCCGCTGATCGGCAGCAGCTCCCACGCGCTGACCTACCACACGGACCCGTCGTACAAGAACCTGATCCTGTCGATGGCCAGCGGCGCGATCGGGAACTCGCAGATGCCGGTCGTCGACATCTACGGCGGCCCGCTGGGCTGGATCCCGATCTTCAACCCCTCGCACGTGCGGGGCCACGGGACCGACTACCTCACGATGGCCACCGGCTGCGGCGGCATGGGCCTGCCCATCAACACCAAGACCCTGGCGTTGGACATGTCCCGGCTGCCGACGCCGGAGAAGGTCATGAACTTCGTCCAAAAGGGAATGCCGAGCATTCCGGACCCGGCGAAGGTCCTGAAGCCGGACTACCTCTACAACACCCTGCAGGCCCGCGAGATCATGAGCAGGCTCGGGCCGAACACGGTGTTCACCCCGGACGAGTACCTGTCCTTCGCGGGCAAGAACTTCGACGCGATGCGGCTGCTGTGGCAGACGGCGTTCGACAAGGTGGGCAGCGGCAACCCGGCCGCGGTCCTGGACGTCCTGAAGGTCACCGACAACATCAAGACGCTGCAGTCGCTCGGCATGCCGGGCCTGCCCGACTCGAGCGGTGACACGCTCACCAGCGGCCTCCCGACCGGCGGCCTGCCGCTCATCGGCGGCGTTCTCAGCGGTTCGCCGGCCAACCCGGGCACGCCCGGTGCGACTCCGCTGCGGCCGGGTGTCCCGGCCATCGGCGGCACGCCGATCTCGGGTGCGGGCCCGAACGTCCCGGCCGGTTCGCCGGTCTCGGGGTCAGTCACCTTCACCAACACCGGCACCGAGCCGATCACCCACCTGAGCGGCTCGTTCCCGGGCGGCACCGTCACCTGGTCGTCGACCTCGGTCGCACCGGGCGGCACCGTCACCGGCACGTTCACGGCCCCGGCGAAGCCGGGTCCGCAGAGCGCGAAGCTGACGATCACCGGTACCAAGCCGAACGGCTCGACCGTCGGCTCGGAGACCACGATCCGCTACACCGGCGCGGCGGGAGCACCCAACCCGGGCACGCCAGGCACGCCCAACCCGGGTACGCCGGGTGCGCCGCTCCCAGGCCTGCCGGGTCTGCCGGGCCTCCCCGGCTCCGGCCAGCCGGGAACGTCCCCGCTCCCGGGTCTGTCGGGCACCGGCGGCATCCTCTCCTCGGTGACCGGCCTGCTGGGCAACGTGGTGCCGGGCTCGGCTCCGCAACCGCAGCCCGTCCCGGCGCCGCAGCCGCAGCCGCAGCCGGTCCCGCTGCCGCACCCGCAGCCCGTCCCGG
>NZ_JAAGNB010000504.1:0-3939 GCF_010550475.1 Amycolatopsis sp. SID8362 | reverse complement strand
CCGCGGGCGGCTGCCAGGACAAGGTGCCCGCCGAGCTGCGGCTGACCACGTCCGAGCCGGTCGCGGACCGGACCGTGATCCTCAACGCCGACACCGGCAACGCCTGGCACAAGCTCGGTGCCGGCTGGGGCCACTGCGACCGCCAGGGCACCTGCGCGCCGCCCGCCGACCACTGCGACCCCGCGTGGATCGGCGCCGCGGTGTCCGCCGCGGGGGCCGAAAGCGCCGGGACCACCCGCGCCTGCGACCCGGCCTGGCTGGTCGTCGACTTGCTGGTGAAGCAGACCGAAGCGCCGTCACGCACCGCCTTCCGCTGGAGCGACGGCGGCTGGACGTCGTTCGCGCAGACGAAGACCGCGGGCTGCGCGGACATCCGGGCGGCCGAGCCGAAGTTCCCGGTCGCGCTCTGCAAGGCGCTGCCCGCGCCCGCCTAGCGCGGCAGCTTCTTGACGACCTCGGCGCCGACCGCCTTCACGGCCGCGTCGGACTCCTCCTGCGGCATCGGCGAGTTCGAGAAGAACCCCTTGTCCCAGCCGGAAACCTCGACCGTGACGAGGTTCGTGCCGGCGAGCACGTGCAGCTCGGCGCCGCTGAACGCGCTCTTGGTGACCAGGCGGACCAGCGCCGCCTTGTCGCCGATGCCGGGCACGTCGATCGGCGCGCCCTCCGGCTTCGGCGACAGGTAGTTGTCCTTCGCCTGCCGCTTCGCGTCTTCGCCGGAGTACTCGACGACGCGGACGTTCAGGGTGGCGTCCCGGACGTTCTCGTCCGGACCCGGCTTGAAGCCGCAGCCGATCTGCTTCAAGCCCGGCAACGTTTCGCTGCTGCCCGGGTTGCCCCCGACGTAGCTCGGGTACCCGGCCTTTTCCAGCACCTGCGCCGGGATCGAGCACTCCGCGGCCGGCGGCGACGAGCTCGGCGCCTTGCCCGTGCTCGCGAAGTAGTCGCTCGCGAAGATGCCGAGCGGGA
This sequence comes from Amycolatopsis sp. SID8362, assembly GCF_010550475.1. Taxonomy (NCBI): domain Bacteria; kingdom Bacillati; phylum Actinomycetota; class Actinomycetes; order Pseudonocardiales; family Pseudonocardiaceae; genus Amycolatopsis; species Amycolatopsis sp. SID8362. Next base: position 2,970 of record NZ_JAAGNB010000504.1, on the reverse strand, counting down.
TGCCCGCGCCGAGCAGCACGACGACGCCGCCGATGATCCCGAAGACCAGCCCGGTGCGCTTCTTCTTCGGCGGCTGCATCGGCCCGCCGTAGCCGGGCGGCGGATAGCCCTGCTGCGGCGGGTAACCCGGGTACCCGGGCTGCTGCGGATAGCCCGGGTACCCCTGCTGACCCTGTCCGTACTGCGGCGGTTGCTGCATCGAGCCCTCCCTCTCGAAGCCCGGGTCAGTGCGCGAAGTGGCGCGTCCCCGTCAGGTACATGGTGACGCCCGCCTTCTCCGCGGCCGCGATGACTTCGGCGTCGCGGACCGACCCGCCGGGCTGCACGATCGCGCGGACACCCGCCTCGACCAGCACCTCCAGGCCGTCCGGGAACGGGAAGAACGCGTCCGACGCGCCGACCGAGCCCTTGGCCCGGTCCCCCGCCCGCGACACCGCGAGCCGCGAGGAGTCGACGCGGTTGACCTGGCCCATGCCGACGCCGACGGTCGCGCCGTCGGCGGCCAGCAGGATCGCGTTCGACTTGACCGCGCGCAGCGAGCGCCACGCGAACTCGAGGTCGCGCAGGGTCTGCTCGTCGGCCGGGGCGCCGGTGGCGAGCTGCCACGACGCCGGGTTGTCGCCCGGGGCGTCGATCGCGTCGGCGGTCTGCAGCAGCACGCCGCCGGAGATCGGGCGGAACTCGATCGACGACGCCGGGGCCGCGGGCAGTTTGAGCAGCCGGATGTTCTTCTTGCGCTGCAGGATTTCCAGCGCTTCGGCGTCGAAGTCCGGGGCCAGCACGACCTCGGTGAAGACCTTCTCGATCTGCTCGGCCGCCTCGCGGGTGACCGGCCGGTTCGTCGCGATGACGCCGCCGTAGGCCGAAACCGGGTCGCACGCGTGCGCCTTGCGGTGCGCCTCGGCGACGTCCGCGCCGACCGCGATGCCGCACGGGTTGGCGTGCTTGATGATCGCGACGGCGGGCTCGGCGAAGTCGAACGCGGCGCGGCGCGCGGCGTCGGTGTCGACGTAGTTGTTGTAGGACATGGCCTTGCCGTGCAACTGCTCGGCGTGCGCCAGGCCCGGGCGGTCGCTCTTGTACAGCGCGGCCTTCTGGTGCGGGTTCTCGCCGTAGCGCAGGACGTCGGCGCGTTCCCAGGTGGCGCCGAGGAAGTCCGGGAAGCCGGCGTCGTCCGCGGGCGCGTACGCGCTGGCGAACCACGAAGCGACGGCCGTGTCGTACGCCGCCGTGTGCGCGTACGCCCGGGCCGCGAGCCGCTTGCGGTCCTCGAAGTCGAAGCCGCCGTCGGCGACGCGCTCGACCACCCAGCCGTAGCGGGCCGGGTCGACGACGACCGCGACGCTGCCGTGGTTCTTCGCCGCCGCGCGGACCATGGCCGGGCCGCCGATGTCGATGTTCTCGACGCAGTCCTCGGCGCTCGCGCCGGACGCGACGGTCTGCGCGAACGGGTACAGGTTCACGACCAGCAGGTCGAACGCCGCGATGTCCAGCTTGCGCAGCTGCTCGACGTGGTCGGGGTTGCCCTGGTCGGCCAGCAGGCCGGCGTGCACGCGCGGGTGCAGCGTCTTGACGCGCCCGTCCAGCGACTCGGGGAAGCCGGTGACCTCTTCGACCGGCGTGACCGGGACCCCCGCGTCGGCGATGGTCTTCGCCGTGCCGCCGGTGGAGACGATCTCGACGCCGGCCGCGTGCAGGCCGGTCGCGAGGTCCAGGAGGCCCGCCTTGTCCGAGACGCCGATCAGCGCCCGGCGGACCGGGCGCCGTCCCAGGTCAGTGCTCACGAAATGTCACCTTTCGTCCGTCCACGGTGCAGCCACCGCGGCCGAGTCGCTCGATCGTTTCCACCAGCAGCCTGCGTTCCACGGCCTTGATCCGTTCGTGCAGGACGTCTTCGGTGTCGTCGTGCTCCACGACGACGGCTTCCTGGGCGATGATCGGCCCGGTGTCGACCCCCGCGTCCGCGAAGTGCACCGTCGAGCCGGTGACCTTGACGCCGGCTTCGAGTGCGTCGCGGACCGCGTGCATCCCGGGGAACGACGGGAGCAGCGCCGGGTGCGTGTTGACCACCGTGAAGCGGCCGAGGAACTGCTCGCCGAGGATCTTCATGAACCCGGCGGAGACGACGAGGTCGGGCTGGTACGCCGCGACGGCCTCGGTCAGCGCCTTGTCCCAGGCGGCGCGGTCGGGGTGGTCGGCGACCCGGACGGTGAACGCCGGGACGCTGAGGCGCTCGGCGCGGGTGAGGGCTTCGATGCCGGTGCGGTCGGCGCCGACGGCGACGACCTTGGCCGGGAAGCCGGACCGGCCGGTGGCGTCCAGCACCGCCTGCAGGAGGGTGCCGGAGCCCGACGCGAGCACGACGAGCTTCACCGGAGTGGGCAGCTCCAACCGTTGAGACAGAGCGGGCTCCTTGCCGCGGGCGGTGCGCAGCCGGGCGCACGGCGCTTCACCAGGTCGCGTCAACCCTAACGGTCGGTCTCGTCCGGCTCGACGTCGCCGCAGGTCTCGGTGCCTCCGGTCACAGCTTCGTCCGGCTCGGCGTCACTTTCACGTGAAAGCTCCGCTTCTTCGCCGGCGTCGCTTTCACGTGAAAGTGACGCGTCCTCGCCGGGCTCTTCGTCGGGTTCGTCCTCTTCGGAGGGTTCCAGGTCTTCGACCGCTTCGGCCGCTTCTTCGACGTCGACCTCGTCGGCGTCTTCGAAGGCTTCGTTTTCTTCGAGCGCCTCCGGCGGCGGCGCGGGCGGCTCGTGCTCGCCCGTGAAGAACGCGACGAACGACCCCGGGATGACGATCCAGCAGAACGCGACGACGGACGCGACCCCCACCGGCACGCTCACCGGGTCGAACGGGCCGTCGCCGAGCCGTCCGCCGGACAGCGTGCCGAGCAGGACGCAGCCGAGCGCGACGACCGCGCCGGCCACCGCGACCGCGCGGATGCGCTGCGCCGGGTCGGCGTCGACCTTGCGC
>NZ_JAAGNB010000454.1:0-2999 GCF_010550475.1 Amycolatopsis sp. SID8362 | reverse complement strand
CGGGCTGGCTCGACGCCGGCGGCGCGGCGACGTTGATCGTCGGCCCGCTCGCCTTCGAGTCGCCCTGGAAGACGTTGATCAGCATCAGCCCGCCCCAGGCGAGGATGACGACGGTCGCGACCACCAGCACGGTGACGCCGAGCGCGAGCTTGCGCCGCCGGGCGACGTCCTTGACCGGCTTCTTCGTGGTCCAGACGGTGCCTTCGCCCTCGGCCGGGTCACCGCCGACGGCCTTGATCAGCTGGGTGCGCTCTTCCTCCTCGGCCACCTGGTCGAGCATCCGGAGGATGGCCGCGCTGGTGCGGATGCCGCCGTTGCCGCCGTCCTCGATCGTGCGGACGGCCAGCGACGACAGGTCCGCCGGGACCGTCGGCACCAGCTGGCGGGGCGGGACGATCCGACCCTGCGGCGACAGCGGCGCCGCCGGGATCGCGGGCGGGCCGCCGGGCAGCGCCCAGCGGCCGGTCAGCAGCAGGTAGAGGACCGCGCCGAGCGCCTTGACGTCGTCGCGGAGGGTGGCTTCCGGCAAGGGGCCGGGGAACGCGAGCTTGAGCGCGCCGTTCGGCGTCAGGCGGAGGCGCTGCGGGTGGTCGAGCCCGAGGACGAGCCCGTTCTGGTGCGCCTGTTCGACGGCTTCGGCCAGCGCCTGCACCATCCGCGCGGCCGCGGCGGGCGCCACCGGCCGCTGCGCGACGAGGTCGACCAGGTCGCTGCCCTTGGTCCACTCCGCGACGACGACGCCGAGCAGGCCTTCGCTGGAGGTGATGCCGCTGCCGAGCGCGAGCACGTCCAGCACGCGGGCGACGCCGCCGTGGCCGAACTTGGACGCGTGCGTGGCGCGTTCGAGGGTGCGCCGGGCCAGCCGGGCGGCTTCGGGCTCGGCCGGGTCGCCGACCAGCAGGGTCAGCGCGACGTCCCGCTTCAGCTGCCCATCACGGGCCCGCCAGAGGTGCGCGTCGTTCCGCTCGTCCACGCCGAACTGCGCGAGGAGGCGGTAGCGGCCGTCGCCGACCACACGCCCGGGGGCCAGCGATCCGACCTGGGCCTTGCCCACGTGGTTCGCACCCCCCGCCTGTTCGCTCCGCCTCGTGTCCACCCTCACTCGCTCCCGCTCGATCCCCGCTGTCGAGGGTACCCAGAATACGACGCACGAGTCGTCGCCATCCGTACCGGAATCGTTACCCGCGCTTGATCAACCGGGTGAACCTCGAAGTGGCCGGCTTCAGCTCCTCCACCTTCAGCGCCATCAGCACGCCGAACGAGACGACGATGCCCACGACGCTCTGCAGGAGAAGTTTCACCCACGCGCCGAAAGTAGGCCCGAACGAGTCCGGCACCAGCTTGCCCGCGACCCACGCCGCGGCGACGCCGAGCACGCTCGCCACCACCGTGAAGAGGATCACCCCGATCACCCGCTTGCTCCGCAGATTACCCAGCGTCACCCAGAGCCACACCTGGCCGAGGATCGCGCCGACCACGAACGTCAGCGCGTTGACCATCATCACGCCGAGCACGACGTTGTCCGGCGACAGCAGCACCGGGCACAGGTACAGCAGCGGCACCTTGACCAGCGTCATCACGATCATGATCAGCGTCGGCGTGCGCGCGTCCTTCATCGCGTAGAACACGCGCATCTGCAGCATGACCAGCGCGTACGGCAGCAGCGCGAACGCCGAGATGGCCAGCGCGTCGCCGAGCCGCTCGGCGGTCTCGACCGTGCCCTTGCCGAAGGTGAACAGCGCGATGCCGATCGAGCCGCCGACCACGGTCATCACCGCGGAGATCGGCACGAGCATCACCGTCGAGATCCGCGACGCGTACGAGAGGTCGCCGATCAGCTTCTTGTGGTCGCCGTCGGCGGCGGCGCGGCTCATCCGCGGCATGATCGCCGTCAGCAGCGACACGCCGATGACGCCGTACGGCAGCTGGAACAGCAGCCAGGCGTTGCTGTACGCGGTCACCCCACCGGGTGAACCGCTGGTCAGGACGCGCGTGTTGATCGTGTAGCCGATCTGGCTGACGGCGACGTAGCCGAGGATCCACAGCGCGAGGCCGCCGAACTCCTTCATCTGCTTGTCGATGCCCCAGCGCCACTTGAACCGGAAGCCGGACCGCAGCAGCGGCGGCACCAGCAGCAGCGCCTGCGCGACGATGCCGCCGGTCACGCCGATGCCCAGCGTCAGCACCTTGGGGTCGGTGATCGACACCTGCGCGGTGTTGATGTCGCCGGGCATGATCCAGACGACCAGGATCGTGAAGATGACGACCAGGTTGTTGATCACCGGTGCCCACGCGGTGGGGCCGAAGATCTGCTTGGCGTTCAGCACCGCCGAGAGCAGGGCGAAGACGCCGTAGAAGAAGATTTCGGGCAGCAGCAGGTAGGCGAACGCCGTGGTCAGGTCCGCGCTCGCCTTGCCGGACTTGTCGACGTAGAGGCTGGTGAACGCCGGTGCGGCGATCACCGCGATGACCGTGCCGACCAGCAGCAGCGTGAACGCCACGGTGATCAGCCGCTGGGTGTAGGCCGCACCGCCGTCGTCGTCGTCCTGCGAGCGCACCAGCAGCGGCACCACCACGCTGGCGAGCACGCCACCCATCAGCAGCTCGAAGATGATGTTCGGCATCGTGTTGGCGACGTTGAACGAGTCGTTCGCGATGCCCTGACCGATCGCGCCGACCAGCAGCAGCTTCCACAGGAAGCCGGTGATCCGGCTGATCAGCGACGCGATCGCCATCCGCCCGGACGCCTTCGCCAGCGACGGCGCCTTGGCCGGCGCCTCCGGCGCTTCCCCGTCCGGCCGGGGTTTGACCAGCGGCCCCTTGAGCGCCGGCATGACCTGGGTCGCCAGCGCGTCGTACGGGCGCATGACGTCCGGGTCGGCGACCGGCCACCGCGAGTTCATCGGCACGCCGGCGGTGCGCGGGATGAACCGCGTGGCCTCCGGGTCCGGCGGGCGCTGGGCCTCGTCCTGCCACGGCCGCACCGGCGCCGGCCGCCG
>NZ_JAAGNB010000405.1:0-2582 GCF_010550475.1 Amycolatopsis sp. SID8362 | reverse complement strand
CCGACGGCTGCTGGGCGCCACCGGGCGGCTGCGGGTGTTCTCCCGCCGCGTCCGGCTCGTCCTGCTCGCCGCGCTGACGCAGTACCTCGCGGCGACCGTCCTGCTGATCGCGGCGGTCGCGGCGATCGCGTGGCGGGCCGGGCTGGCCGAGCCCGGCTGGAGCGCCGTCCCGCAGATCGGCGCCTACCTCGCGCTCGGCGGGGCGATGTTCCTGGCACTGCTGCTGCAGACCATGGGTGCCCGTGTCGTTCCGCTGGCGGCCTGCGCGGCCGCGTTCGCGGTGGAGCTGGCCGGGCGCGGGTTCGGCGTGCGGGCGCAACTGGCCGCCACGATCGGGCTGCTCCTGTTCTTCTGCGTGTTCGCCGTGGCCGTCCTGGGCAAGGCGTCGCGGCACTTCTAGAGAAGGGATCGACCCATGACGGGACTGGCCGTCGTCACCGGCGCCGAGGGCTTCATCGGTTCACACCTGGTGGAAGCGCTGGTGCGGCGCGGGCACCGGGTTCGCGCCATGGTGCTCTACAACATGTACAGCTCGCGGGGCTGGCTGGACACCGTCGATCCCGGGACGCGCGAGCAGGTCGACGTCGTGTTCGGCGACGTCCGCGACCCGGCCACCGTGCTGCGGCTGGTCGAGGGCGCCGAAGTCGTCTACCACCTGGCCGCGCTGGGCTCGATCCCGTACTCCTACGCCGCCCCGCGGTCCTTTGTGGACACCAACACGATCGGCACGCTGCACGTGCTGGAGGCGGTGCGCGCGTGCCGGACGCCGCGGCTGGTGCACACCTCGACCAGCGAGACCTACGGGACGGCGCGGACGGTGCCGATCAGCGAGCAGCACCCGCTGCAGGCACAGTCCCCGTACGCCGCCTCCAAGATCGCCGCGGACAAGCTGGTCGAGTCCTACCACCTGAGCTTCGAGGTGCCCGCGGTCACGCTCCGCCCGTTCAACACGTTCGGTCCGCGGCAGTCCGCGCGTGCGGTGATCCCCGCGGTCATCACGCAGCTGGCGGCCGGTGCCCGGCAGCTGCGGCTCGGCGCCCTCGCGCCGACACGGGACTTCACCTACGTCACGGACACCGCCGAGGCGTTCGTCGCGCTCGGCACGGCGCCGGCTTCGGCGGTGCTCGGCGAGCAGTTCAACGCGGGAACGGGCGCCGAGGTGTCGGTCGGCACGCTCGTGGCCGACATCGCGCGGCTGATGGGCCGCCACGCCGACATCGTCGAGGACACCGAACGCCTGCGCCCCAAGGACTCCGAGGTCATGCGGCTGGTGTGCGACGCGTCGAAGCTCACCCAGCGCACCGGCTGGCGCCCGCTGCGAACCCGCGACGAGGGCCTGCGCACGACCATCGAATGGTTCTCCGACCCGGGAAACCTGGCGCGGTACCGGCCCGGCGAATACAACCAGTGAACTCGAGGAGGCGACCATGCACGCAGTGATCCTGGCCGGCGGCAAAGGCATCAGACTCCGGCCCTACACGACCCGCCTGCCGAAACCGCTCGTGCCCATCGGGGACGAGTTCTCCATCCTCGACATCGTCCTGAGCCAGCTGGCGCACTGCGGGTTCGACCGCGTCACGCTGGCGATCGGGCACCTCGGCGAGCTGGTCCGCTCCTACGCGGGCGACGGCAGGCGGTGGGGCCTGGACATCGACTACCACCAGCAGGGTTCCGCGCTGGGCACGATGGGCCCGGTCCTCGAGCTGCTCGACCGGCTGCCCGAGGAGTTCCTGGTGATGAACGGCGACGTGCTGACCGACATCTCCTACCTCGACCTGCTGCACGAGCACGCCGAAAGCGGCGCGCCGCTGACCGTGGCGACCTACCAGCGCCAGGTGCAGGTCGACTTCGGCGTCCTGTCCACAGTGGACGGCGTGGTGGTGGACTTCGTCGAGAAGCCGAAACTGGACTACCGCGTCAGCATGGGCGTCTACGGGCTGCGCCGCCAAACGCTGCGGTCCTACACGCCCGGGCTCCCCTTCGGCTTCGACGAGCTCGTCCTCGACCTGCTGGCCCGGCACACGCCGCCGCACGAATACGCGTTCAGCGGGTACTGGCTCGACATCGGCCGTCCCGACGACTACGACCGCGCCAACGCCGAGTTCGACCTCATCAAGGAGTCCCTGCTGAAAGGCGCGCGATGCGCATCCTGGTGATCGGCGCCTCCGGGTTCCTCGGCGGGCACGTCCGGCGCGCGGCGGCCGCGCGGGGCATCGAGGTGATCGCACCCGCGCACGACGTCCTCGACCTCGCGGCCGGCAGCGCCGAGCCGGCCGCGCTGATCGCGAAGATCGCGCCGCGGGCCGTCGTCAACTGCGCGGGTGCTGTGACCGGCGATGCCGCGGCGATGAACGCGACGAACGTCGTCGGCACGGAGAACCTGGTGCGCGCGATCGGCCCGGGCGTCCGGCTGGTCCACCTCGGTTCGGCCGCGGAGTACGGCCGCGGCTCGCCGGGCGTTCCGGTCACCGAGGCCGCGGTCCCCCAGCCGCTCACCCCCTACGGCGTGACCAAGCTGGGCGGCACGCGGATCGTCGCGGACGCCCGCGAATCGGGCCTCGACGGAGTCGTGCTGCGCGTCT
>NZ_JAAGNB010000351.1:0-2168 GCF_010550475.1 Amycolatopsis sp. SID8362 | reverse complement strand
CCGCCGCCAGGCCGTCGCACAGGGCGAGGGCGATGTCGGTGTCCGTCGCCAGCGGCAGGTGCGGGCCGTGCTGCTCGGTCGCGCCGACCGGGACCGCCAGGATCGCGCCGGACGCCGCGCGGGCGGCGACGTCCGGCGAGGTCAGGTCGGCGAGGCGGACCATCAGGCCAGCGGGTTCTCGTCGCACGGCCGCCGCATCCCGATGGTGACCGGGACCGGGCGGCGCCGGTGGGAGTGGTCCAGCGACGGCTTCGGGACGCTCGTGACGCCCGCCAACGCGAGTTCGCCGTGGCCGCGCACGCATTCCGGGTCCGGCCCGTCCAGCGGCAGGCCCGTGAAGAACTTGGCGGCCATGCAGCCGCCGCGGCAGGCGTCGAACGCCGAGCACGACGTGCACGCGCCCGCGCTTTGCGGGCTGCGCAACGAAGTGAACAGCTCGGACTCGCGCCAGACCCGTGCGAAGCCGCCCTCGGACCGGGTGTTGCCGGCCAGGAAGGTGTCGTGGATGGCGAACGGGCACGCGTAGACGTCCCCGACCGGGTCGACCAGGCACACCACCCGCCCGGCGCCGCACAGGTTGAGGCCCGGCAGCCCGCCGCCGCCGTAGCCGGCCAGGTGGAAGAACGAGTCGCCGGTGAGGACGTTCTCACCCTTCGCGACCAGCCAGTCGTAGAGTTCCCGCTGCTGGGCGGCGGTCGGGTGCAGCTCGTCCCAGGTGTCGGCGCCGCGGCCGGACGGGCGCAGCCGCGTGATCCGCAGCTGGGCGCCGTAGCGGTCGGCGATCGCCTTGAACGCGTCGAGCTGGCTCACGTTGTGGCGCGTCATCACCACGGAGATCTTGAAGTTCTCGAAACCGGCATCGGCCAGGTGCCGCATGGCACGGATCGCCGTGGCGTACGAGCCGGGGCCGCGGACGTGGTCGTTGACCTCGGCGGTGGCGCCGTCCAGGGAGATCTGGACGTCGACGTAGTCGCTCGCGGCCAGCCGGCGCGCCACCTCCGGGGTGATCTTGACGCCGTTGGTGGAGAACTTGACGCCGACGTGGTGCTCGGTGGCGTAGTCGACGAGCTCCCAGAAGTCCGGGCGCACCGTCGGCTCGCCGCCGCCGATGTTGACGTAGAAGACCTGCATGCGCTCGAACTCGTCGATCAGCGCCTTGCACTCCGCTGTGGACAGTTCGCGCGGGTCCCGCCGCCCGGAGGAGGAAAGGCAGTGCACGCAGGACAAGTTGCAGGCGTAGGTCAGTTCCCAGGTGAGGCAGATGGGCGCGTCGAGCCCGTACTGGAATTCGTCCACAAGGGACATCAGAGACTCCTCGGCTGGATCATCCGCGACTCGGCCAGTGCGGCCAGCGCGGCGCGGTAGCGCGGCAGCTCGGGCGGCCCCACCCCGGCGCCGGCGCAGGCTGCGCGGGCGCTCGGCTGCGCGTCCAGTGACCGGACGACGGCCAGCAGGGCCGGGCTCTTCAGGAAGGACAGGCGACGCGTGCCGAAGTGGTACAGCAGCGCCCCGAACCGTTCCGGCCGGATCGCGACCCGGCTGTCGAGCCGCCAGGCCGCGTCCAGGTCGAACGGTTCAGTAGACACCGCACATCCCGTCGATCGAGACCTCCTCGACCAGCAGGTCTTCGGCGACCGGGGTCTCCTCGACGGGCTCTTCGGCGATCTTCTCGGTCATCGTGACTCCTTCGGCACGGGGACTTCTTTTCGGCACACAGTGACGAATATCGAGCAGAGTAATGTCACGCGGTGTCGGAAACAACCCCCGGAAAGGGAACGGCACCCGGATGACCCAACGCACCCCCGCGGCCCGCCGCGGCAGGCCACCCGGCACGAGCGCCCGCGAACTGGAGGTCATCGCGCTGCGCCTGTTCACCGAGCGCGGCTTCCACGAGACGACGGTCGACGAGATCGCCGCGACCGCGGGCGTCAGCCGCCGCACGTTCTTCCGCTACTACGACGCCAAGTCCGACGTCCTGTGGAACGAGTTCGACGCGGAGGTCGGCACGATCACCGAGCACCTCGCCGCGGCCGACGCCGACCTGCCGGTCCTGGACGCGGTCCGCGAGGCCGTCATCGCGGCCAACCACTACCGCGCCGAGGACGTCCCGGAACTCCGGATGCGGATGCACCTGCTCAGCTCGGTCCCGGAACTGGCGGCCAGCGCGA
>NZ_JAAGNB010000311.1:0-6032 GCF_010550475.1 Amycolatopsis sp. SID8362 | reverse complement strand
CGGCGCGGTCGGTGCGGTGGTGTTCGACGTAGCCGGCGTACGCGCTGTTGGCGCCGCGCGAGTCGGCGGGCGTGCCGGTGCGGTACTTGCCGGTCAGCACGCCGCGGCCGAGCGGCGCCCAGGGCAGCAGCCCGATGCCGTGGTGCTCGGCGGCGGGGACGACTTCGCGGTCGACGCCGCGTTCGAGCAGCGAGTACTCGACCTGGGTGGAGACGATCGGGGCGGTCGCCGCGGCACCGGCGGCGGCCGTCGCCAGCTGCCAGCCCGCGTAGTTCGAGACGCCGACGTAGCGGACCTTCCCGCTGGTCACGGCGTACTCGAGGGCGGAGAGGGTCTCGGCGAGGGGCACGCAGCTGTCCCAGGCGTGCAGCTGCCACAGGTCGATGTGGTCGGTGCCGAGGCGCCGCAGTGAGCCGTCGAGCGCGCCGAGCAGGGCACCGCGGGAGGCGCCGCCGCCGAACGGGCCGTCGGTGCGCTTGGCGACCGCCTTCGTCGCGAGGACGACGTCTTCCCGGGGGACGAGGTCGCCGAGCAGCGAGCCGAGCACCCGCTCGCTCTCGCCTTCGCCGTAGATGTCGGCCGTGTCCACCAGGGTGCCGCCGGCGTCGACGAAGGCGACCAGCTGGCTGGCGGCCTCCTCCGCGTCGGTGTCGCCACCCCAGGTCATGGTGCCGAGCGCCATCCGCGAGACGCGCAGTCCCGAGCGGCCGAGCAGTCGCTTTTCCACGACCGCCGAGCCTAGTGGGCGGGCCCCGGCGAACCTGACCAAGGTGAGTCGTGTCGCGGCCGAGGGCCCCGTTAGGGTTCGGCTCCGTGCGACTCGGACTCAATCTCGGCTACTGGGGAGCGGGGAACGACCCCGCGAACCTGGCACTGGCCAAACGGGCGGAAGACCTCGGTTACGCCGTGGTCTGGGCCGCGGAGGCCTACGGCTCGGACGCGGTGACGGTGCTCACGTGGCTCGCGGCGAAGACCTCGCGGATCGACGTCGGTGCCGCCGTCCTGCAGATCCCGGCCCGGACGCCGGCGGCGACCGCGATGACCGCGGCGACGCTGGACACGCTCTCGGGCGGCCGGTTCCGGCTCGGGCTGGGCGTGTCGGGTCCGCAGGTGTCGGAGGGCTGGCACGGCGTGCGGTTCACCTCGCCGGTGGAGCGCACCCGGGAGTACGCCGCGATCGTGCGGTCGGCGCTGCGCCGCGAGCGCGTCCGGTTCGAGGGGGAGCACTTCACGCTGCCGCTGCCGGACGGCCCCGGCAAGGCGCTGCGGCTGACCGTCCGCCCGGCGCGCAAGGACCTCCCGCTCTACCTGGCCGCGATCGGCCCGAAGAACCTGGAGCTGACCGGCGAGATCGCCGACGGCTGGCTCCCGGTGTTCTTCGCGCCGTCGCACGCGGGGGAGCAGCTGGCGCGGATCCGGGCCGGTGCCGAGCGGGCCGGGCGCACGCTGGAGGGCTTCGACGTCGCGCCGAACGTGCCGCTGGTTCCCGGGGCCGACTGGCGGGAGTGCGCGGACGCCGTCCGCGCCTATGCGGCCCTGTACCTGGGCGGGATGGGGAGCAGGGAGAAGAACTTCTACAACCGGCTGGCGTGCCGGATGGGCTTCGCGGCCGAAGCCGCGGAGGTGCAGGAGCTGTACCTGGACGGCGACCGGGCCGGGGCGATGGCGGCGGTGCCGCTGGAGTTCCTCGACGCGACGTCGCTGCTGGGACCGAAGGAACGGATCGCGGAGAAGATGACCGAATTCGCCGAAGCCGGCGTGACGACCCTGTCGGTGTCGCCGTTCACCCCGGAGCCGGCCGGTGCGCTGGCCACCGCCGTCGAGGCGCTCGAGCTGGCGGGGGTGGCGTGACGTGGGCTGGTTCGAAGCACTGGTGCTGGGCCTGGTCCAGGGCCTGACCGAGTTCCTGCCGATCTCGTCGAGCGCGCACCTGCGCATCGTCGCGGCACTGGCCGGCTGGGACGACCCGGGCGCGGCGTTCACCGCGGTGACCCAGATCGGGACCGAGCTGGCGGTGATCCTCTACTTCGGCCCGAAGATCGGGAAGATCCTGCGTGCGTGGTTCTTCTCGCTGTACAAGGCCGAGTGGCGCCGCGACCCGGACGCCCGCCTGGGCTGGCTGATCATCGTCGGCTCGCTGCCGATCGTGGTGCTGGGGCTGCTGCTGCAGGACCAGATCGACAGCGCGTTCCGCGACCTGCGGATCACCGCGTCGGTGCTGATCGTGTTCGGCCTGATCCTGCTGCTCGCCGACCGGATCGGGAAGCAGGAGCGCACGCTCGACCACCTGACGGTCCCGCACGGCCTCGGCTTCGGCTTCGCGCAGGCACTCGCCCTGATCCCCGGCGTGTCGCGGTCGGGCGGCACGACGAGCGCGGGGCTCCTGCTGGGCTACACCCGCGCGGAGGCGGCGGAGTACTCGTTCCTGCTTGCGCTGCCCGCGGTGTTCGGGTCGGGCGTGTACAAGCTCAAGGACATCGGCTCGGGCGAGGTGCCTGCCCAGTGGGGTCCGACGATCCTGGCGACGCTGGTGGCGTTCGGCGTCGGGTACGTGGTGATCGCGTGGCTGATGGCCTACATCAAGAAGCGCAGCTTCGTGCCGTTCGTGGTGTACCGCCTGGTGCTGGGCGTGCTGCTGTTCGTGCTGATCTTCACCGGCGCGCTGGACCCGAACGCGGGCCCGGTCGGCCACTGAGCCGCGGCTCGATGTAGTGAATGACTCATTCATGTCGTCGGACGACATGAATGAGTCATTCACTACGCCCGGGGTCAGGGCCCCGGCAAAGTCGTCGGGGGCCGACCGCCCTCGGTCCGAACCGACCGGCGCCGGGTGGCCCTGCGGTGTCTTGAATGAGTCATTCAGGACCTCCGAAGACCTGAATGACTCATTCAAGACGTCGGCGAAGGCGGCGCCGGGCAAACCGCCGCGACTTTGCCGGGGCCCTGGGCCCGAAACGCCATGAAAGGGTCGTTCACCTCATCAGACGACATGAACGACCCTTTCACGACATCCCCGCGACGCCGGGCAGACCACGCGGCCGGCCTGCTACGGGTCACCCGCTCGGCGGCGCGACTTTGCCGGGACCCTGACGCCCGGGGTCAGGACCGCGTGATCGGTCCCCACGTAGGGTGGTGCCCGTGAGTACGGTGATCCTCCTCCGGCACGGCAAGTCGACGGCCAACGGTTCCGGCATCCTCGCCGGGCGCTCGCCGAAGGTGAACCTCGACGACACCGGCCGCGCGCAGGCGGAGAAGCTCGTCGAGCGGCTCGACGGCGTCCCGCTCTCGGGGCTCGTCGTGTCGCCCATGCTGCGGTGCAAGCAGACGGTCGGCCCGCTGGCGGCGGCTCGCGGCCTCGAGAAGACCGTCGAGCCCGGGTTGTCCGAAGTGGACTACGGCGACTGGACCGGCAAGGAACTCAAGCACCTGGCGAAAGAACCGCTCTGGCGGGTCGTGCAGGCGCACGCCTCCGCCGCGGTCTTCCCCGGCGGCGAGGGACTCGCGCAGATGCAGGCGCGGTCGGTGGCCGCCGTCCGGGCGCACGACCGGCGGATCGCCGCCGAGCACGGCGACCACGCCGTGTGGCTGCTGTGCAGTCACGGTGACGTGATCAAGTCCATCCTCGCCGACGCGCTCGGGCAGCACCTCGACGCCTTCCAGCGGATCGTCGTCGACCCGGCGTCCATCTCGGTCGTGCGGTACACCGAGACGCGGCCGTTCGTCATGCGCGTCAACGACCACGGCGGCGACCTGCGCGGCATCGTGCCGCCGGAGCCGAAGCCGAAACGGGGCAAAAAGGCCGCGCCGAGCAGCGACGCCGTCGTCGGTGGTAGCACCGGGCGGTGAGCTTGGCCACCTCCGGAAAGCGCTGACATCGATGGCGGGGGAACCCGTAGGGTGGCGAGACCGAGTGTTCGACCCCGACCAGGAGCCTGCGCCGATGATTTCGCCGGACAACCCGTTCGCCGCACCCAGCGAGCTGCCCTACGCCCTGCCGCCCTTCGACCGGATCGCCGACGAGCACTACCGGCCCGCGTTCGAGGCGGGGCTGGCCGAGCACGCGGCGGAGATCGAGCAGATCGCGGCCCAGGACGCCGAGCCGACGTTCGACAACACCATCGTGGCGCTCGAGCGCGCCGGCGAACTGCTGAGCCGCGTGGCCAGCGTGTTCTACAACCTGTCCGGGTCCAACAGCACCGACGAGATCCAGGCCATCCAGGCGGAGTTCGCGCCCAAGCTGGCCGCCCACCACGACGCGATCCACCTGAACCCGAAGCTGTTCGCCCGCATCGACGCCCTCCACGCCAAGCGCGGCGAGCTCGGCCTCGACGAGGAGTCGTTGCGGCTGCTGGAACGGCGGCACCTCGACTTCAGCCGCGCGGGTGCCGGGCTGGGCGAGGCCGAGCAGGCCCGCCTGCGCGAGCTGAACGGGCAGCTGTCCACCCTGCAGACGAAGTTCCAGCAGAACCTCTTGAAGGACACCAACGAGCTCGCCGTCGTCATCGAGGACCGGGCCGAGCTGGCCGGGTTCGGCGAGGGCGCGATCGCCACCGCGGCCGAAGCCGCGGCCGCCCGCGGCGAGGACGGCAAGTACGTCATCCCGCTGACCCTGCCGACGAGCCAGGCGTCGCCGCTGGAGACCCTGCGCGACCGCGAAGTCCGGGCGCGGATCCACGCCGCGTCGATGGCGCGTGGCAACGGCGGCAACGACTTCGACAACAACGGGGTCGTCGCCGAGATCGTCCGCCTGCGCGCCGAGCGCGCCGCGCTGCTGGGCTACCCGAACCACGCGGCGTACGTCATCGCCGACGAGACGGCCAAGACGGCGGAAGCCGCGGCCGGGCTGCTCGAACGGCTGGCGCCGGCGGCGGTCGCGAACGCCCGCGCCGAAGCCGCGGAACTGCAGGAGCTGCTGGAAGCCGACGTACCGGGCGCGAAGCTGCGGCCGTCGGACTGGCCGTTCTACGCGGCCCAGGTCCGCCGCGAGCGCTTCGACGTCGACACCGAGGCGCTGCGGCCGTACTTCGAGGCCGACCGCGTCTACCTCGACGGTGTCTTCTTCGCCGCGAGCAAGCTCTACGGCCTCACCATCACCGAGCGGCACGACCTCCCGAAGTACCACCCGGAGGTCCGGACGTTCGAGGTCTTCGACGCCGACGGCACCCCGCTCGGCCTGTACCTGCTCGACCTCTACGCCCGCGACGCCAAGCGCGGCGGCGCCTGGATGAACACCTTCGTCGACCAGTCCCAGCTGCTGGACCGCAAGACGGTCGTGGTGAACGTCCTCAACGTCGGCAAGCCGCCGGCGGGGGAGCCGACGCTGCTGACCTTCGACGAGGTCGTGACGGCGTTCCACGAGTTCGGCCACGCCCTGCACGCGCTGGTCTCCTCGGTCCGCTACCCGACGTTCTCCGGCACCAACGTGCCGCGCGACTTCGTCGAATACCCGTCCCAGGTCAACGAGATGTGGATGCTGTGGCCGGAGGTGCTGGCCCACTACGCCAAGCACCACGAGACGGGCGAGGCGCTGCCGCAGGAGCAGGTCGACAAGCTCCTCGCCGCCCAGCAGTACGGCGAAGGCTTCGCCACCACCGAGTACCTCGCGGCGTCCCTGCTCGACCAGGCCTGGCACGGCCTCGGCGTCGACGACCGGGTGGGGGAGGTCCAGCGCTTCGAAGCCGAGGCGCTGGTGAAGGCGGGCGTGGCCGTCGAGGCGATCCCGCCGCGCTACCGCACGACGTACTTCGCGCACATCTTCAGCGGCGGCTACAGCGCCGGGTACTACTCCTACATCTGGAGCGAAGTCCTCGACGCCGACACCGTCCAGTGGTTCCGGGAGAGCGGGGGACTGACCCGCGAGAACGGCGACCACTTCCGCCGCACCCTGCTGGGCCGGGGTGGGAGCGTCGACCCGATGGACGCCTTCCGCGCGTTCCGCGGCCGCGACCCGGAGATCGAGCCGCTGCTGGCCCGTCGCGGGCTCAACGGAGTCTGAGTCTTCAACTGTATAACGACCTATACGGCGGGGGCTG
>NZ_JAAGNB010000251.1:0-3372 GCF_010550475.1 Amycolatopsis sp. SID8362 | reverse complement strand
CCGGCGCCGGCTCGTGCTCCGGTCCGCCGGGCTGGACCTCCGCCCGCTGCCCGCTGAGCTTCGCCGGGCGTCCGGATGTCATGAACGACAGCCTGCCGGTCAGCCGGCCAGGAGCTGCTCTCGCAGGATGTCCGCGTGCCCGCCGTGCTGGGCCAGCTCCCGCAGCACCTGCAGGTACACCCACCGCAGCGTGCGCGGCCCGCTCCGGTGTCCGGTCACGACGGTGTCCAGCGGCAGCTCCGCAACCACCCGCCGAGCCGTCGCGCAGGCCTCCCGGTGCGCCGCCGTGACCGAAGCCACGGTGTCACCCTCGTGCAGCCGGAACGAGTCATCCGGACCCGGGACCAGCCCGAGTTCCCCACGGGAACCACCGCCGACGCACTCCTCGAACCACACGCGCTGCATCCACGTCACGTGCTTGAGCAGCCCCAGCAACGTCGTCGCCGACGGGACCAGCCGGCGGCGGGCCTGCTCCTCGGTCAGCCCGTCGAGGGCGGCTTCGAGCGCGGCGCGGTGTTCCTCGATGAACGCCTCGAGCTGGACGCGTTCGCCGTCGAGCGGCACGTCGAACGACCCCATCGCTCAGCCGCCCACGTGGATGCCGGGCCGCCGGGCGGCGTCCTTCTCGCTGCTGCGGATGATCTCCCGCACCACCGGCGCCGTGTCGCCGCGGCCGAGGAGCAGATACCGGAGCAGGTGGCCGAGCGGGTTGCCCTCGGACCACTCGAAGTAGCAGCGGGGCCGGACGCCGGTGACGTCGCGCAGGGTCAGCAGGATCGCGGCGATCGCGTTGGGCGCCGCCGGGCTGTCCGCGCGGAGGACGCGGTAGCCGTCGACCTCGACGCCCCGCACCTGCAGCACGTTGCTGAACTCCGACGGGTCCACGACGTCGATCTCCAGGAACAGGACGTCGGCGGGCCCGGGCACCGGGTTCATGCCGCGCTGTTCGGCTTCCTTGGCGGCGTATTCGTCGTGGTCGCCGTCCTGGCGCTTGTTGGCGATGATGTTCAGGGCGCCGTCGTGGGCCAGCGAGTCGGCGACGAACCGGCGCGCCTCGTCGTCGAACTCGATGTGCTCGGCGCGCAGCTCCGTGGTCCGCGTGACCCGCGAAACCAGCGAGACCACGATGATCCCGAGGATGAACAGCGCCGAGATCGCGATCCCGTCCGGCTTCTCGATGACGTTCTCGACGAGCGCGTAGAGCAGGACGAGCGTCAAGACGACGAAGCCGGCGGCCGCGCCCCCCTGGCGGCGGCGGATCGCCGAGATGCTGACCGCGACCGCGCCCGAGACCATCATCGCGAGGATGCCGGTCGCGTAGGCGCCGGCCTGGGCGTTGACGTCGGCGCCGAACGCGATGGTGATGAGGACGCTGATCGCGGTGTAGACCAGCACGACCGGGCGGACGGCTCGGCCCCACTCCGGCGCCATCCCGTAGGTGGGCAGGTAGCGCGGGACGATGTTGATCAGGCCGGCCATCGCCGACGCGCCGGCGAACCACAGGATGAGGACGCTGCTGATGTCGTAGACCGTCCCGAAGATCTCGCCCAGTTCGTGGTGGGCGAGGTAGGCCATGGCGCGGCCGTTGGCTTCGCCGCCTTCCTTGAACGCGTCCGCCGGGATGAGCACGGTGGTGACGAAGCTGGTCGCGATGAGGAACACCGACATGATGAGCGCGGCGGCGGTGAGCAGCTTCCGCGTGTTGCGGATCCGCGACTCCAGCTTCTCTTCCGCCGTCTTCCCCTTCGCGGCGACCAGCGGCATCATGCTGACGCCGGTCTCGAACCCGGAGAGCCCGAGCACGAGCAGCGGGAAGGCGAGCACGGCCGGGCCGACGATGCCGCCGAACCCGCCGCCGCCCGCGGTCAGCGCGTCGGTCCAGTGGGAGAGGGCCGCGGAGTCGCCGAGCAGGTCGACCACGCCGGCGACGGTGACCACGGCGTTGAGCAGCAGGAAGACCGCGACGAGCGGGATGGCGACCCCGACGGCCTCGCTGAAGCCGAGCAGGAACACCCCGCCGAGGATCAGCAGCAGCACGACGGTGATGAGGACGGCGTGGCCGTGCAGGAACCCGGGCAGGTAGGGGTTCTCCAGCAGGTGCACGGTGGCGTCGGCGGAGGACAGCGTGATCGTGATGATCCACGACGTGGCCACGAACCCGAGCAGCGTGAGCACGAAGAGCTTCCCGCGCCAGAACGGCAGCAGGTTCTCCAGCATCGCGACCGACCCCTGCCCGTGCGGGCTTTCCCGGGCGACCCGCCGGTACATCGGCAGCATCCCGAGCAGCGTGAGCGCGACGATCAGCAGAGTGGCCAGCGGGGACAGCGCCCCGGCGGCGAGCGCGGCGATCCCGGGAAGGTAGGAGAGCGTGGAGAAGTAGTCGACGCCGGTGAGGCACATGACCTTCCACCACGCCTGCGGGGTGCCGTGGTCCTCACCTCCGGCGCGGCCGACGGGGGCGACCCGGTGCTCCAGCAGCCACCGGGCGGCCCCGGAACCCGGTGGCTTCGGCGGCACCGGGCTGTCGACCTTCGCCGGAATGGTCAATTCGGGTGAAACACCCATTTCTCGCCCTCACGTCCCCTCGACCCGCTGACATCGGGGACAAGCATGCCCGACGGCGGGCAGCGCGTCGCAGCGGAGGCACCGGAGCGCCTCGTCCACTTCGGACCGGGGACGTCCCCTGTGGACGGTCAGAACTCGTCGGCCGCCGTCAGTTCGTGCTCGAAGGCGTCCGCCCGGGCGACGACGGTCTTGAGCGGGCGCTCGAACTCCTCCTGGATGCTGAGGTCCTCCAGCGGCACGGTGTGCTTGAGCAGGGCGACGCCGTCCACCACGGCCGCGCCGCCGACCGCCGAGCCGCCGGCGAGCTCGAGGAGCTTCCGCAGGTCGATCGAGTCGGCCCAGCCGACCGGTGAGGAGATTTCGATCCACGATCCGCCGTCGAGTTCGGGCAGGTGGTGGACCGTCGCCTGCTGGGTCCGCTCGCTCGGGCCGTTCAGCCGGAACCGCAGCCAGCCGTCCGACTCCTCCAGGACTTCGTACCGCGTCCGGACAAAGTTGATCACGTCGATCCAGGTGGTCACGCGTCGAGCATGCCACGTCCGCCCGGAGTCCGGCACCGAGGACACTCCGGCACCTGGTGACCGGTGCGGCGCGGTGCCAGACTCGGGGTATGCGCGGTCGCCGGGAAGTGCGCGGCCGGCCGCAGCCCGTGGCCGGTGGCATTCCGGTGGCCGCCTACCCCGTGCGGGTCCCGGTCGTCGCCCTCGTCGCTTCCACCGGCGGGCTGGACGCGCTGTCCCGGGTGCTCGGGCCGCTGCCGGCCGACCTCCCGGCGGCCGTGCTCGTCGCGCAGCACCTGGACCCGAG
>NZ_JAAGNB010000196.1:0-4113 GCF_010550475.1 Amycolatopsis sp. SID8362 | reverse complement strand
GCCCGCCCGGCGCTCGCATGCTGCCGAATCCGAAGTACACCGGCGGTTCACCCGCGTCGAGGAACTCCGCGAGCCCCGGCGGCAGCGGCCGCTCGTCCGGCCAGAGCCACGCGCCCGTCTGGACGAGGTGGGCGTCGCCCGGCTCGGGCCACGGGGCCAGCGCCGCGTCGGCCGCCAGCCAGGGCCGGCCGGAGAACACGTGCGACGGCAGGTCCGTGACGGGCGGCTGGCCGGCCGCCGCGCGGAGTTCGTTGACGCGCCTGCCGAAGAATGTGTTCCAGCGGTCCGCGTCTTCGGCCCAAAGGGCGCGGTTTTCCGCCTTTCCGGGCGACCGCCACGGCATCGGCGGCGGCGCGTGCAGCTCCGACGGCAGGGTGATCGGGCAGAAACCCGCGTACACGTAGGCGGCGCCGCGCCGCTCGGCGATCGAGTGGGCGGCGAACTGCAGGGCACCGGCGGCGACCAGGACGTCACAGCCGGCGGCCGCGGCTCCGATCGTCTCGAACTGGGTCGTCACGGTGTCCTCGGCCGCCGTGCGGATCTGCTCCTGCGTCGGCGGAACCCGGTGCGCCGACGCGGTTCCGCGCAGGCGCGGGCCGATCGGCACGACGTCGAACCCGAGCTCGTCGAGCCGGTCGCGGAAGTCGGGCGGCACGCACAGCCGGACGTCCTGCCCGAGCGCTCTGAGCTCCGAGGCAAGCGCCACCACCGGCTGCACCTCGCCCCGCGAGCCGATCGTGGACAGCAGCACACGCATGGAGAATTCCCCTCACTGGAAAATGGTGAGCCGGAATTGTGAACCCCCACCCGGGCCTTGCCGCAAGCCCCGGGGTGCGCTATATATTGAAATGGGGAGAGGGACCGCGTGTCCTCTTCGACTCCCGATCGTGCTGCTTCCGGTGTGCTCTCCCGGTCCGCTCAGCCTGCCTGACCCGGGGTCCTGACGTAACCTTTGATGACCGAACCCGGAGCCGGTGAGGAAAAACCCGGTCGGCAGGAGGTCAGGATGACACTTCGCAGCGTGCTCCTCGGAGACGAGGTCATCTTGTCCGTCGACGGGGTCTTCGACGGCGGTTTGGCCCCCACCTACCACCAGGCGATCGAAGACGCCTTCGCCGCGGAGGTCCGCCGGGTCGTCGTCGACCTCGCGCAGGCGACGGCGGTCGACGGCGGCGGCATCGCGGTCCTGGCCGCGACGGCGGCGGGCTGCGCCGCCCGCGAAACCCAGCTGATCATCGCGATGCCGCGCGGCGTCGAAGCCGTCATCACCGATCCCGCCCAGGTCAGGCTGCTTTTGCGCAGCTTCGAGCCCTGGCAGGACGCGGGCTAGCGGACCCGGACGGTGAGCCGGAAGCGGCGCAGCTCGCTTTCCGGCGCCCACGCCCGCGCGTGCCGGGCCACCAGCGTCGTCTCACCCGGCCCGTCCGCGTGCAGGACGAACCGGTGTTCGCCGGTGCCGCCGGCCCGGTCCGCCACCGGGTGGAGGGTCTCTTCGACCACTCGCAGCGGCGGTTCCGGGCCGTCGAGCACCCACTGGTAGCCGGTGCCCGCGTTCTCGGGCAGGCGCAGCTCCAGCCGCTCGCCGGGCGCGACGTCCGCCGCCGCGCCGTCGGCTTCGAGCGTGATCACCCGCACGGGTTCACCACAGGTAGATCTCGTGGATCCGGCCGTCGGTGGCCTCCGGGTAGGTGACCGAGCCGGCCAGTTTCGCCGACGTGGCGAGCATCAACAGCGCTTCGTGCACGCTGTCGCTGTTCGTCGCGATGAGTTTCCAGCCGACGCCGTCGACGAACGCGTACCCGTTGCGGTCGGAATTGTTCGTCCAGAGGGCGAGGACCTTCTTATTCGACTGCCACGCCGCGGCGGTGGTCACCGCGACGGCGGTCTGCGGGGCACCCGGCGGGCTCAGCACGGGTTCGACGGCCGGCTCGGCGGCGACGGTGGCCGTCGCCGCGTGCAGCTGGTCGGGGGTGAGGGGCTGGGGCGCGTTGTCCGGGCTGGCGGCGGGGGCCACTGCCACGGGAGCGCTGGACGGGCTGGTCGATGCGGCCATCGCGGGCTCCTAGAAGACGTAGGTCTCGATGATCGTGCCGTTGTTGTTGAACGCGTTGACCGGACGGCCACCCTGCTTCGCGGCGATCAGCTCGATCAGCATCGCCTTGTTGATCACTTCGTCGTCGGCGGCCAGGTGCAGCCAGCCCATGTTCTGCAGGTACGCCCAGGTGTTGCGGTCCTGGTCGTTGCTCCACAGGCCGAGCACCGACGTCGAGCCGGTCCACGAGCGCAGGTTCACCGCGCCGACCTGCTCGACCTGCCAGGTCTCGATGCCGCACTCGCCGTAGGCGATCCGGAAGAAGCCGCCGTCGCCCCAGTTGGTGCTCCAGCTGTTCTTCGCGATCCAGCAGCCCTGGGTGTCGTCGTAGCCGACGAGCGTCACGCAGTGGCCGCCGGCGAGCGAGCCGGTGACGTGCCGGTAGACACCGGTCTTGTAGGAGAAGAAGTCCTGGTACACCAGGAAGCACGCGACGAGTGCGCCGTGCGTGGCCAGCTGGTCCTTCATCGCCGCGGGGTTGCCGGTCAGCGCCGTGTACGACGGCGTGGTCGCGAGCCGGTTCGGCCAGTCGGCGTTCAGCTTGGCGCCGGTGCGGTTGCGCGGGCTGTACGGGAAGTAGTCCTCGTAGGTGATGCCGACGTCGTGGCAGAACTTCAGCGCGCGCTCGGGCATCCAGCCGGTGTCGCACGTCGCGCCGTCGTTCGCGCCGTGGGTGTAGAACAGGTGCGCTTCGGAGAGGTCGAGCTGCAGGCCGGGCTGCCCGCGGGTGAACGCGGCGACCGTCTCGATCGTGGCGGCGGTGCCGAAGGCGACGCAGGAACCGCAGTCGCCCTGGTCCTTCACCGGCGTGACGTAGTTGCCGCCGCCGGCGTTGCGGCTGTCGAACTGCGCGGCGGCGCCGGCCCCGGAAACGGCGGTGGCGCGGGCGGCTTCACCCTGGGCGAGGGACCTCGCCGTCGATTCGAGCTCGCGCCGTTCGGCTTCCGGCGGGAGGGGGACTCCCAACCGGTGGCGGCGCTGGTCCTCTTCGAGGATGGTCATGGAGTTCTCGCCCGTGACCCAGGGATGGCCCTGCGCGGCGAGTTCGGTGCGGACCCGGTCGAGATCGACCGGTGACGCGGGGGTTCCGGGATCGGCCATGATGACTCCCCAATCTTCGACGCCTCACGCGGCGGTGGCCGTGCCCGATCGGTTGTACTCCGGCCGCGGCGGCGTCCACCAGAGCGGTCATCCTTTTGCCGAGGAGCAGTTTTGTGGCGACCGGAAAAAGGGGAGTGGTCAAGAAATCTCGACCCGATCGCCGTTTTCCGAAATCCGTTCCCGGGTGATCAGTTCTTCGGCGAAGATGGTGTCGACCGTCCGGCTCGCGGCCCGCAGTTTCGCGACGCCCGCACCGAGTGGCAGGAGCACGGCGAGCGCCGCCGGCGCCCAGACCATCCCCGCGATGATCAGCGCCAAGGCCGCGAAGACCGCCCAAGCGGCGACCCGGTGCCACGCGGGGCGGGGAACGGGCCGCGCGAGGGCAGCGTGGACACTCATTCAGACCTCCGGAATTTCGTCGAACCGGTCGGGACGGGGATTCCCGGCGGTGGTGCCCGCTCGTTCGGCACACGGGATGTGTCGAGGTCGGCGGCCTTCCGGTTACCGGTCGTTATTGCTTCGAGTCCGAATTCGGGAAATGCGGTTCGCCGTTGTTTCGGACGCTTTTCGGCGCCAGGGCCGTTCGGCCCGGATCCGTGCGCCGGAGGTCCCGCTCAGGCGTTGTCGTGCCCGCCGGGCCCCTTGCCCTTGCCCCGGGTTTCGCCCTTCCCGGTCTTGCCCGGCTTGGTCGACGGCGGGGCGACGGGGGTCGGCGTCCCCTGGGTGACGGCGGCGGGTTCGAGCACGGGCGAACTGACCGGCGGCGGCTGCGGATCGGCGGTCCCGCGATCGGCGAGCGGCGCGGAGGTGGCGGACGGCGAGGTGGCCATCGGCGCGGGCGGCTGCGCGGGGGTGTTGCTCCCAGTGTCCTGGCCGGTGAGCAGGGTGGCGGCCAGAGCGGCGGCGGCGACCAGAGCGAG
>NZ_JAAGNB010000149.1:0-2501 GCF_010550475.1 Amycolatopsis sp. SID8362 | reverse complement strand
CACCCGGGTCGCGTCGCCGCCGTCGGCGCGCAGCGTGGGGTCGTCGGGCACGCAGCCGAGCACGTCCCGGCTCCGGTCCCCGCTGAACCGCCTGCTGACGACCAGCCGCCCGCCCACGTAGCCGTCGATCCGCAGCTGCGGCCGCTGCCCGCGCGGGACCACGAGGTCCACCGCGAACGGCGGGTGCGGCAGGTGCGGGAAGTCCGCCCGGCGGCTGCGCGCGTCACCCACCGGACGGTCGTCGAGGAACACCGCCAGCCGGTCGCAGTTCGACCAGATCGTCGCGGCCCGTCCGGGTCCGGACGGCTGGGCGGTGAAGTCCCACTCGAACCCCGGCTCGACGACCGCCCGCACGTCCGGCGCGCACTGCGACGCGTAGAACGCCGCCGCGGGCTTCGGGATCCGGAAGATGTCGGACACGCCGGCGAACTTCGACCCGCCGACCGAGCGCTGCCAGCCCGACGGGTAGTCGAACGCGCACCAGGCCAGCACCCCGCAGTAGCGGTCGTCCGCGGCGGCCAGGTCGTGGGCCTTCGCGTGCAGTTCCGCCTGCAGCTGCCTGGTGGCCTGCGGATCGGTGCGGCGGTAGGCGCGGGCGCCGGCGAGCGTGCCGATCGTCTCCGTCACCAGGTACGGCACGCCCGGCCGCGGCGGCCGCAGCCGGAACGGCGCTCCCCGGCGCGCCGTGTAGTCGTTGTACGCCAGGATCTCGACGTCGGCGCCGGAATAACGCGCACCTGTCGCGCTGGCGAGCGCGCCGCTCGTTGGCCGTGACGGGTCCAGCTGCTTCGCGAGCTGGCCGGTCTTGGCGTACATCGCCGTCGTGCCGTCGGCCTCGTTCACGCGCGTGCCCCACACGACGACGCTCGGGTGGTTGCGGTCGCGGGTGACCATGCTCGCCACGTCCTGGAGGTTGCGGCGCTGCCAGGCGGCGTCGCCGACGCGCCCCCAGCCCGGGATCTCCTCCCACACCAGCAGGCCCAGCTCGTCGCAGGCGTCGAGGAACGCGCTCGACTGCGGGTAGTGCGAGCACCGGACCATGGTGCAGTTCAGCTCGCGGCGCAGGATCTCCGCGTCGCGGCGCTGCACGCGGTCCGGCATCGCGCCGCCCGCGAACGGGTACCACTGGTGGCGATTGAGGCCGAACAGCTTGAGCCGCCTGCCGTTGAGGAAGAAGCCGTCCGGCGTGAACCGGGCGTCGCGGAACCCGGTCCGCACCGTCCGCCGGTCGAGTACCGCCGCCCCGGCCCGGACGGTCACGACGACGTCGCACAAGGCGGGGTCTTCGACGTCCCAGAGCCGGACGTCGCCGAGCCCGTGGACGTCGAACTCCGCGGTCGTCCCGTGCACCGGCGCCGTCACTGTCGCGAGTTCCCGGCCCGCCTGCCGCACCGACACGCTCACCTGGCCCTCGACGGCGGCCTCGAGCGTGCACGTCAGGTGCAGCGACCGGCCGGGGGAGAGGACGTCGGCGGGCCGGGCGAAGACGTCGGTCAGGCGGACCCGCGGCGCGGTCGCGATCGCGGCGGGGCGGTAGATCCCCGCGGGCTGGTAGAAGTCGAGCACCGCCGGGCCCGCGCTGCGCGGCAGGTTCGGCGGGACGTCCAGCGCCCACCGCCCGTCGACGACGACGGCGAGGACGTTGTCGCCGTCGGCGACCCCGGGCAGCTCGGCCTCGAACGGGAGGTAGCCGCCCTCGTGGGTGGCCACGAGCGTGCCGTTGAGGTACACCGCCGCGTTCGTCAGGACGCCGTCGAAGCGCGCCCGGTACCGCTCGGCCGGGGTCGCCGTGAAGTGCTTGCGGTAGATCCACCGGTCCTGCCAGGACGCCGGGTTCCAGCCGGTCCAGGACAGCGGTGCCACGCAGTGCGGGAGCCGGACCGGGTCGAGGTCGCTCTCGTCGAACCCAGGGTCGGCACAGCCGTCGGCGTACCGGCCGAACAGCCAGAAATCGGTCAGCGGCCCCGTTTCCGGGCCGGGTGCGGCGATTCCGGACGAGCCCGCGACGGCGGCGCCCAGCAGCGCGGCCCCGCTCGCGGCGAGGAATTCGCGCCGCGAAAGCCGCCGCTCGTCGCCGGCCATGACGACCTCCGTAAGCCGCGGGGCGTGGTCCGCCCGATCATGCTTGTCCCCCTGTGAATCAGGCGTGGGGCCCCGCGGGTTACACGGCTCAGCGCAGCGTCGAAGCGCGGACCACCAGTTCGGGGGTGAAGACGACCTGCCGGTGCTCGTGGTCCGGCTCGGTCGTCTCGGCCAGGAGCAGCTCCGCGGCCGTGCGCCCGAGCCGCCGCCGGGGCTGGCGGACGGAGGTGAGCGGGACCGCGGCCGCCGCGGCGAACTCGATGTCGTCGTAGCCCACGATCGCCAGGTCGTCCGGGACGCCCATGCGCAGGTTCGCGCAGGTCTGCAGCAGGCCGAGCGCGACGAGGTCGTTGGCGCAGAACGCGGCGGTGGGGCGGATCGCCGCGGGCAGGCCCGCCAGCCGTTCGCCGGCGCCGCGG
>NZ_JAAGNB010000111.1:0-2898 GCF_010550475.1 Amycolatopsis sp. SID8362 | reverse complement strand
CCGTCACGCCGCCTCCTCACCGGTTTCGCCGCGCACGCGACCGGGCACTCCGGGCGCGACGCACCTTGACGGTCAACGCTACTCCCGCGCGGCCGATCCGGGGCGGCGGCGGACCCGGCTCACGCTCGGCCGGGTCCCGGCACGGACCTCCCGCCCGGGCGGCACGGCACGAGCGGGCAGGAGGAACCCTTGTCGTCGTTGACGGTGCTGTTCGGCGTGGCCGGCCTGCTCGCCCTCGCCGCGGCGATCGTCCCGAAACTCGTCGCCGACCGGCCGTTCTCGGTGCCGCTGGTGATGCTGATCGCGGGGATCGTCCTGGGCCTGCTGCCGCTGCCCGCACCGTACGGCAACGGCTGGGGCGACCCGGCCGCGCACCTGCACGGCGTCGAATCCTTCACCCAGCTGGGTATTCTCGTCGCGCTCGCCGGGGCCGGCCTGTCCGTGGACCGCCCGCTCGGGCTGAAGCGCTGGGGCTCGACGTGGCGGCTGCTGGCCCTGACCATGCCGCTGTCGATCCTGGTGATCGCCGCGCTCGGGTACTGGTGGCTCGCGCTCGCCCCCGGGGTGGCGCTGCTGCTGGCCGCGGCGCTGGCCCCGACCGACCCGGTGCTGGCGGGCGACGTCGGCGTGCCGCACCCCGACGTCGAGCCGGACCTGGCCCGGGACAACGAAATCCGGTTCACGCTGACCACGGAAGCCGGGCTCAACGACGGCCTGACCATGCCGTTCGTCCTGCTCGGCCTGGCGGTGGCGGGCAGCAGGCCGAACCTGGACGTCTCCTGGGTGCTGGTGGACCTCCTGCTGCCCGTCGCGATCGGCGTGCTGGTCGGCCTGCTCGCCGGCCGCGGCCTCGGCTGGGCGATCTTCCACACCGCGTCGGACCGGCTGCGGCTGGCCGAGTACGGCGACGGCCTCGTCCTGCTGGCGCTCGCCTTCCTGCCGTACGCGCTGGCGGAACTGGCCCACGGCAACGGGTTCGCCGCCGTGTTCGTCGCGGCGGTGGTCGTGCGCAAGCTGGAACGGGAGCACGACTACCACGGCGTCCTGCACGCTTTCGGCCACCAGCTGGAACGGCTGTTCGTGCCGCTGGCCCTGCTGGGGCTCGGGCTCGCCATCGGCGACGGGCTGCTGCGCGGCCTGCGCGTGCTCGAAGTGGTGCTCGCCGTCGTCGCGGTCCTGGTCGTGCGGCCGGTGCTCGGCTGGCTTTCGCTCTTCGGCAGCTCAGCCGGACGGCCGGCCACCGCGGCGATCGCGTTCTTCGGCGTCCGCGGCATCGGCACGCTCTACTACCTGGCCTACGCGCTCAACCGGCTCCCGGTGCCGCAGCAGGCCGTGCTCTGGCGGGTCGGCGCGCTCGCCGTCGCCGTGTCGGTGCTGGTGCACGGCATCCTCGCGGAGCCGGCGATCCAGCGGATCGAACGGATGGGCGGCCACCTGCCGTCGACCTGATGTGTAGCCCCGCGACGGCCGGGTAACCGTGCGCCAAGGCCCTTTTGGCGACTGGCCGATCCGGAAATGTCGCCGCGACGGAAGGTGCAACCCCGATGAACGACAAGTTCGAGAACAAGGGCGAAGAGCTCAAGGGCCGGGCCAAGGAAGCCGTCGGCAACGCCACCGACAACGAGCAGTGGCAGGCCGAGGGCAAGTCCGAGCAGGCGAAGGGCTCGCTGAAGCAGGCGGGCGAGAAGATCAAGGACGCCGTGAAGGGCGTCACGAACAAGGACTGACCGGTCCTTCCGCGGCCGCACCCCCTGCCCGGGGTGCGGCCGCCTTTCGCGCTGGGGGCGGCACATGTTCGACGGTTTCACGCTCGACCACGTCGACGTCGGCGACGTCACGCTGCGGGTGCGCCACGGGGGCTCGGGCCCGCCGGTCCTGCTGCTGCACGGGCACCCGCGCACGCACACGACGTGGCACCGCGTGGCGCCGCGGCTCGCGGAGCGGTTCACGGTGGTGTGCCCGGACACGCGCGGCTACGGCCACTCGACGAAGCCGCCGACCGACGCCGGGCACACGCCGTACAGCAAACGCGTCATGGCGGCCGACTGCGTCGCCTTGATGGCGCACCTCGGGCATCCCCAGTTCTTCGTGGCTGGACACGACCGCGGCGCGTACGTGGCGACGCGGCTGGCGCTCGACCACCCTTCGGTGATCCGCGGCGCGGCGATCCTGGACGCCGTCCCGATCGGCGAGGCCCTCGCCCGCTGCGACGCGCGGTTCGCGCGCGAGTGGTACCACTGGTTCTTCTTCGCCCAGCCGAAAAAGCCCGAACGGGTGATCACCGCCGACCCGGACGCCTGGTACGACGTCGCCACCAAGAACACGCCGGACCGGCTCGGCGCGGAGAACTTCGCCGACTTCCACCGCGCGATCCACGACCCGGCGACGGTCACCGCGATGCTGGAGGACTACCGCGCGGGCCTGGGCGTGGACCGCGCCCACGACGACGCGGACCGGGCCGCCGGGCGGCGGATCACGTGCCCGGCCCTGGTGCTGTGGTCGAGCGACGACGATCTGGAGGACCTTTACGGCGACGTCCTGGGTGTCTGGCGTTCGTGGACGACCGATCTGCGCGGGCACGCGATCAAGTCGGGGCACCACATGGCCGAGGACAACCCCGAGGCGCTGGCAGCCGCGCTCGCCGAGTTCTTCGGCGGGATTTAGCGCAGTCGGCGGGTGCCGTCCCCGAGGGGTTCCGTGCGGCCCAAGGCATCGAGCCGCTCCAGCAGCGGGATCATCACCCGCCGGGTGCTGTCGAGAGCCTTCCGCGCCTCGGAAACCGTGAACGGGCCCGCCAGCCCGCGCAGCCCCGCCACCGCCCGCTCCTCCGCGTCCGGCCCGAGCACGACCCCTTCGGCGAGCGCGGTCAGGCGGCCGAGCCGGACCGCCGCCGCGAGT
>NZ_JAAGNB010000072.1:0-2984 GCF_010550475.1 Amycolatopsis sp. SID8362 | reverse complement strand
CCCGGCTGCCCGGCCACCGCCCGGCGCCGTCCAAGGCGGTCAAGCTGGACCTCGGCGGCCGCCTGATCTCCCTCGACGATGCCGTCCGCGCGCGCATCGCGCTCCCGGCCGCCCGCGAGACCGTCGTCGACAACCTGGCCGGCCAGGGCCCCCTCGCCGCCGAACTCGCCGCCCTGCTGACCGACACCGCCCGCCTGGCCTCCACCGCCCTCGCAGGTGCGTCACTTTCACGTGAAAGCGACGCCCGTAGCTTTCACGTGAAAGCTCCGGTCGAGATCGACACCACGCTCGAGGTGTCGGTCGAGGCGATGCCGTACCTGCTCGACCACTGCTTCTTCAAGCAGCCGCCGCAGGCGGAGCCGGGCGACCGGTGGCCGGTCGTGCCGGCCACCACGGTGATCGACCACCTGATGGACTTCGCCGAGCAGGCCGCACCCGGCCGCCGCGCGGTCGCGGTGCACGACGTCCGGCTCACGCAGTGGATCACCGCGGTCCCGGCGGTGACCGTGGGCGTCCGGGTCCGCCCGCACGGCCCCGGCCGCGTCCTCGCCGCACTGGACGGCTACTCCCAGGCCGTCGTCGAACTCGCCCCCGCCTACCCGGCCGACGCGCCGGCGCCGTGGCGGTTCCCGGCGGACGCGGAGCAGGTCCCGGAGACCACGGCCGCCGAGCTGTACGCCGACCGCTGGATGTTCCACGGCCCGCGCTTCCAGGGCGTCACCGAGCTGACCGCCGTCGGCGAGCGGCACGTCCGCGCGGTGCTGACCACGCCCGCCGCGCCCGGCGCGCTGCTCGACAACGTCGGCCAGGTGCTCGGCTACTGGATCATGTCCCGGCTGGCCGAACGCACCACGGTCTTCCCCGTCGCGGTGCGCGAAATCCGGTTCCACGGCCCGCACCCGGCGCCGGGGGAGCGGCTGGAGTGCCTGGTCAAGATCACCGGGCTGACCGGGGAATTCCTCGACGCCGACATGCAGCTGGTCCACAACGGACAGGTCTGGGCGCAGTTCACCGGCTGGCGCGACCGCCGGTTCGACAGCACCCCGCACATCCGCCAGGCCGACCGGACGCCCGAGTCCTCGACGCTGTCGGTCGAGCAGCCCGGCGGCTGGGCGCTGGTGCACGAGCAGTGGCCGGACCTGGCCACCCGCGAGCTGATCATGCGCAACTACCTCGCCGGCACCGAACGCGACGCCTACGCGACCCGGCCGCCGCGCGGACGGCGGCAGTGGCTGCTCGGCCGGATCGCCGCGAAGGACGCCGTCCGCCACTACCTCTGGGCACGCGGCGAGCCCGCGATGTTCCCGGCGGAACTGCGCGTCGGCAACGACGACGCCGGCCGTCCGTTCGTGACCGGCGCCTACGGCCGGGAGCTGCCGCCGCTGACGATCTCGGTGGCGCACCGGGCCGAGGCGGGCGTGGCGATCGCCCGGCCCTGGCCGTGCGGCATCGACGTCGAAGAGGTCGGGACGCGCCGGGAGTCCACTGTGGACGCCGCGCTCGGTGCGGCCGAGCAGGCGCTGTTCGCGAGCCTGCCCGGCGATCCCGAACGCTGGTTCGCCCGGTTCTGGACGGCGAAGGAAGCCGTCGCGAAGCTGCTCGGGACCGGCCTGCGCGGCGAGCCCCGCGACTTCGAGGTCGTCGCGGCCGCGACGGCGGAACTCACCGTCCGCGCCGCCGGGCGGGAGCACCTCGTCCACTGCGCCGACGCCGACCGGCCGCCGCGCCGCTACGTCGTCGCCTGGACCGAAGAAACGAAGGAGACAGCCGGATGAGCGTCGAGACCACGGCCACGGACGAGGGGACCGTCCTCGCGCAGATCGCGGGGATGCTCCGGGAACTGCTGGAAGAGTACGGCCTGGACGATGCCGAGATCACGATGGACACGACCTTCCACGACGACCTCGAACTCGAAAGCGTCGACCTGGTCGCGCTGTCCGGGCAGCTGCGCGAGCACTACGGCGACCGCGTCAACTTCGCGACCTTCATCGCCGAACGCGACCTCGACGAGATCATCGCGCTGACGGTCGGCGAGCTGGTCCGGTACACCGTCGCCTCGCTGCGGGCCACCGCGTGAGCCGCGTCCGGGCGGGCGAGCTGGACGTGCACGTCCAGCGGCTCGCGCCCGAGGTCCCGCTCGACGGCGACGCGCCGCTCGTGGTGTGCGTCCACGGCCTGCTCACCGACAGCCTCGCCAGCTACTACTTCACGCTCGGCCCGGCGCTGGCTGCGCGCGGGCTCGACGTCCTGATGTACGACCTGCGCGGCCACGGCCGCACCACCCGCCCGGCGTCGGGGTACCGGCTGGAGGAGTTCGTCGACGACCTCGTCGCCGTCCTCGACGCCTGCGAAGCGACGCGGCCGGTGCACGTGGTCGGCAACTCGTTCGGCGCGTCGGTCGCGTTCGGCCTGGCCGCCGCCCGGCCGGACCGGGTCGCGAGCGTGATCGCGATCGAGGGCGAGCCACCGACGGCCGCGTGGACGCAGCACATGGCGGATGGCCTCGCGGACGCCAAGACCCGGCTGGCGATCGACGAGGTCATCGGCTGGATCGCGGACAACCACGGCGCGCACACCGCGCGGCTGTCGAAGGCCGCGCACCGGATCCTGGAGACCACCACGATCGCCGAGGACGTCCCGCGCAGCGCGACCATCGCGGCGGACCTCTCGGCCGTGCGCTGCCCGGTGTTCGCCATCTTCGGCGGGGATTCCGGGCTCGCCGCCCAGGTCCCGGACTTCGAGGCGAACCTGGCGTCCTGCCGCTGCGCGGTGCTGCCCGACCAGGGCCATTCGGTGCTGGTCGAGCGGACCGCCGAAGTGATCGACCTGGTCTTCGAGTGGGTCCGCGACACCTCGCGCGCCCCGGCGCGGGTGCGGTAGTGGCCCGGTTCCTGTTCGTCGTCCCGCCGCTGGTCGGGCACGTGAACCCGGCCGCGGGCGTGGCGGCCGAGCTGACCGCCCGCGGCCACGAAGTCGCCTGGGCG
>NZ_JAAGNB010000018.1:0-2285 GCF_010550475.1 Amycolatopsis sp. SID8362 | reverse complement strand
CCACCCCGAGCAGCCCCTCGCCGTGTGCGCGGTGCTGGAGTCGCGCAACGGCGCGATCGCGACGTCGGCGGCGTACGAGCGCGGCTCGCACATCCTCGACGGCCGCTCCGGCACCCCCGCGACGGGCCTGATGAGCGTCACCGTCGTGGCCGGCGACCTGGTCACGGCGGACGCGCTCGCCACGGCGGCGTTCGCGATGGGCGAGGAGGGCATCACGTGGGCGGCCGACCGGCCGGACTGCGAGATCCTCATCGTCGACGACAGCCGCCGCGTGCACCGGACGGCGGGGCTGGCGCTGGCTTCCTGAAATCGGCTCGCCCCGGCGCTCCGGCTGAGCCAGACTCGGCGGCACCCGACTTCGAGGAGTGCCATGCCGTCGTCCGTGCTGAACGTGTCCGTCGACTGCGCCGACCCGTACCGGCTGTGCCAGTTCTGGAGCGCGGTCACCGGGAAGCCGGTTCCCGAAGAGGACCAGCCCGGCGACGACGAGTGCGGCATCCACCTCGACGGCGGGATCGACCTGCTGTTCCAGCGCGTCCCGGAGCCGAAGACGGTGAAGAACCGGCTCCACGTCTGCCTGCGGCCGGACGTCCCGCGCGACGAAGAGGTTTCCCGGCTGCTGGGCCTGGGCGCGACGCTGGTCGACGACCTCCGCAAGCCCGACGGCACCGGCTGGGCGGTGCTCGCCGACCCCGAGGGCAACGAGTTCTGCGTCCTGCGCAGCGCGGCCGAGCGCGCGGCGACGTCGTGACGGACTCGTTCGCCGTCAACAAGGCGAACTGGGACGAGCGCGCGGAGCTGCACGCTGCTTCGCCGGACTACAACTTCGCCGACTTCGCCGCGGATCCCGCGTACCTGAGCGCCGTCGTCCGGTTCGACCGGCCGCGCCTCGACGACATCGCCGGGCTGCGTGCGGTGCACCTGCAGTGCCACATCGGCACGGACACGGTGTCGCTCGCGCGGCTCGGCGCTTCGGTGACCGGCTTGGACTTCTCGGGTGCGGCGCTCGCGGAGGCGCGGAAGCTGGCCACGGCGGCGGGCGCGTCGATCGACTTCCGCGAAGCCAACGTGTACGACGCCGTCGAAGTGCTGGGCGCCGGCGGGTTCGACCTGGTCTACACCGGGATCGGGGCGCTGTGCTGGCTGCCGTCCGTGGCGCGGTGGGCGTCGGTCGTCGCGGGCCTGCTGCGCCCGGGCGGGCGGCTCTTCATCCGGGAGGGTCATCCGATGCTGGGAACGCTGGACGAGAACGACCCGGCCACCCCGCGCTACCCGTACTTCGAGCACGCCGAGCCGCTGGTGTTCGACGAGCCCGAAACGTACGTCGCCACCGACCGGCCGCTGGCGAACAGCGTCAGCCACTCGTGGAACCACTCGCTGGGCGAAATCATCACCGCGCTGCTGGACAACGGCTTGACGCTGACCGCGTTCACCGAGCACGACAGCGTCCCGTGGAACGCGATCCCCGGCCAGATGGTGCACGACGAAGCCACCGACGAGTGGCGGATGAAGGACACGCCGTCGCGGCTCGCGGCGAGCTACACGCTCCAGGCGGTCAAGCCCGGCTGAATAGGGTGGCCGCATGAGCTTGATCGCGGTCGCCACCCTCGGCGGAACCATCTCGATGGCCCCGGCTCCCGGGACCGGCGCCGTCCCCCGGTTCGGCGCGGCCGAACTGGTCGGCGCGCTCGGCGAGCTGCCGATGGACGTCCGCGCCGAAACCCTGGCCGGGATCGGCAGCGCGTCGATGGACTTCGCGACGCTGCTGCGGTGCCGCGACTGGGGCCTGCGGCAGGACGCCGACGGGTTCGTCGTCGTGCAGGGCACCGACACCCTCGAGGAGACCGCGTACTTCCTCGACCTGTGCTGGCCGTCGGAGATCCCCGTGGTCGTCACCGGCGCGATGCGCAACGCGGGCCTGCTCAGCCCGGACGGCCCGGCCAACCTCCGGAACGCCCTGACCGTGGCGGCCGATCCCCGCAGCCGCGGCCGGGGCGCGCTGGTCACGCTGAACGACGACGTCCACGCGGCGCGCTGGGTGCGGAAAGCGCATACGAGCCACCTGGAGGCGTTCACGTCGGCGCCCGCGGGGCCGCTGGGCATGGTGGTGGAGCACGCGGTGCACTACTTCCACCCGTCGCCGCCGCGGCCGCCGGTGCGCACCGGCGAGGACTTCGGCGGGCTGGTCCCGGTGGTCGAAGCGGGCCTCGACGACTCGGGCGCGGTCCTCGCGCACGCGGCCACGCAGCCGGGCGTCCGCGGCATCGTGCTGGCGGCGACGGGCG
>NZ_JAAGNB010000821.1:0-42432 GCF_010550475.1 Amycolatopsis sp. SID8362 | reverse complement strand
CCGCCAGTCCGCCCCGCGCTGGGCCGTCCCGGCCGGCGGTCCGGCCGGGACGGCTGGTCGCACGGCCTGCGCGGGCCGGACGCGCTCGGGCGATGTCCGCTCGCTGCGGGCGTTCTCCACCCAGCGCACCGTCATGACCACCTCGACGTGTCGGCACCGGCGCGACAACGGGACACGGATCCTCCGCATGGTTCGGGTTCGGCGGATCAGCATTCCGGCCGCCGGGCGCGAGCGGATTCCCAGCGGACAGGAGTTTTCGCCGGATTTTCCCGGAAACCAGCGGAACTGGGCCGGAAACCGCTGATGCGCTACGGTGACCCGTCGTCAGCGGTGTGGATCACCCGATCGGTCACGGAGCGGCATCATGGGAACCACCAGGTCGAAGCCGGGGAACAAGACGGAACGGGAACGGCTGCGGCACCAGCTGCTCGGCAGCGGTTGCCCGCCGGCCCGGATCGCGGTGGAGATGGCCGCCCGCTGGCAGTTCAACCTGCGGCAGGCCTGGCGCTACACCCACGGCCTCTCCCAGACGGAGGTCGCGGCCCGCTGCAACGACCTCGTCGGCGACGGCCGGGCACCGATGACCGGCAAACGGATCAGCGAATACGAGGCATGGCCGCAGCGAGGGCTCCGCCCCACCGTCCACGTCCTCGCCCTGCTCGCCCGTGTCTACGGCACGGTGCCGCGCGCTCTGCTCGGCGACGACGAACTGCCGCTGCTGCCGGAATCGGAACGGCTCGTGCTCGACCAGCTTCCCCAGCCCGGCACCACCGCGGTTCCCCCGGAACCCGCGTCCGTCGCGGAAACCGAACCCTTCGGCCCCGCCGCGGTCCGCGCCGCCGCGCACGCGTCCGGATTGCACGCCGAACGCGCCGAGGTCACCGAGGTCGGCGCGATCACCCTCGAGCAGCTGGACCACGACGTCGTCCAGCTCGCGCGCAGCTACATCCTCACCCAGCCGGCCGAGATCTTCGGCGAGCTCATCCGCGTGCGCGACCGCGTCTACCAGCTGCTGCGACGGCGTGCCCATCCGGCCCAGCAGTCCCACCTCTACCTGCTCGCCGGCCAGACGTGCGGGCTGCTGGCGAGCGCCAGCATGGAACTGGGCTGCTACGGCGCCGCCGCCGAACAGTCGCGCGCCGCGTGGGTTTACGCCGAAGTCATCGGCCACAATGGACTCAAGGCGTGGCTGCGCGGCACCCAGGCGCTCATCGCGTTCTGGTCGGGAAACCCGCGGGAGGCGGCCACCCTGGCCGAATCCGGCCGCGAATACCTGCAGCGCGGCACCGGCTTCGTGCGGCTGTGCAACATCGAAAGCCGGGCCTGGGCCCACCTCGGCGACATCCGCGAAACCCGGAAGGTGATCGGCATGGGCCACCAGGCGCGTGAGCGCGCCACCGAACCCGACCAACTGCACGACCTCGTCGGCGGCGAGTTCGGGTTCGACGAAGCGCGGCAGTTCTTCTGCAACGCCGGCGCCTGGGTTCAGGTGGGCAAGCCGGTCCCGGCGATCGAGGCCGCCGAGCGCGCACTACGGCTGTACGCGACCGACGCCGAGCGCAACCGCCGCTACGGCGGCGAGGCCTCGGCCCGCCTGGAAATGACCGACGGATACCTGGCCACCCGCGACCTCGACGCGGCCGGCGCCTCGCTCCACCCCGTGATCAGCACGGCCGCCACCACCGGCGTCGCCCAGCTCGCCACCCGGCTGTCCGAAATCTGCGCCACCCTGAACACGCCGCTTTACCGCAACTCCCGCGAGGCAAGGGAACTGGCCGAACGGATCCGCACCCACCCAGCCCTCACGAACCACTGACCCACACCTGACCGACCACGCCGGCATCGCCCACGACAGCGGCCCGGCCGGTCGCCGCGACCACTCGTCTGGTCTCGGCATCGGCACCGGGTGACACCTCGTCAACGTTCTCCGCCGTCGATCGAGCGCAAAGCCTCGAACGGC
The DNA here is from genome assembly GCF_010550475.1 of Amycolatopsis sp. SID8362. NCBI lineage: Bacteria > Bacillati > Actinomycetota > Actinomycetes > Pseudonocardiales > Pseudonocardiaceae > Amycolatopsis > Amycolatopsis sp. SID8362. Next base: position 40,472 of record NZ_JAAGNB010000821.1, on the reverse strand, counting down.
GTACGGCCCGTTGCTTCGGCAAGGGCCGTGACAGCCACTGCCGCCAACGCGGTCAGGTTCAACGCCGCCATCATCGCGTCCTCCCGGACGGCGGCCTCGGTGATGTTGTGGACATCTCCGTCTTCGTCGGCAAGGTAGGCAGCCACACCTTCGACCGCGGCACTGCGCTCGGCTGCCCGCTTCCTTCGTTCGTTGCTCTGCACTCGGCCAGTATCCTCACCGGCGTCCAGGCAAACCCGAACCAGCCGCTAGCTGGCATCTGCGAAGAGCAAGGGCCAGACCGGCTCCCGACCTGTCACGGCTCCCGCGTCACGCCGAGGGCGACCGCCCGCAGCAGCGTCGTCAGCTGCTCGCGGAACCGCAGCGCGCTGTGCGCCCACCGCGGCACCTCGTCGTAGAGGCGGCGCAGGGTCGGCGTCGGCCGCGACAGCTGGAACAGGTACGCCGCGCAGCTCATCGCCGCCGTCAGGATCGTGCGCGCGCCGTCGGCGTCCAGGCCTTCGCCGGCCTCCACGAGCGCGGCCGTCATCGCGTCGAAGGACTCCGTGGCCGCCGTCTTGTACCGGCGCGCCCGCTCGAGCCGGACCGCGCCCTCCAGGCTCAGGCCGACGTGCGTCTGCAGGTCGCAGAACAGCGGGAGCGCGTCAAGGGACCCGGCGACGACGTCGGCGACCTCCGTCGCGGTCAGGCGGCGGCCGCCGAGACCGGCCAGCAGCCGCTCACGCCATTCGGGCCACTCCCGCTCGGCCAGTTCGAGCAGCAGCTCTTCGCGGGATTCGAAGTAGCGCCGCAGCGCCGACGGATGCAGGCCGACGCGGCTGGTCACCTCGGTGAGCGTGACCTCGCGCACGCCGAGGTCGACCGCCAGCTCGCGCGCGGCGGTCAGCAGGGCCGTCCCGGCCGCGCCGGAATGTGGCACGCGGGGTCGCCGGCTGAAAGTTACATCCGGAAAGCACAGCCCGGCGACCAGGCGGAGCCGAAACCCTTGCCCCGAAACGGGATCGGCTGCTAACGATGGTGTTCGACCAGGCCGGGGATTTCACCGGAACTCAGCAAGCACCCAGGTGGTCCCCACCGACGCTCTGTGACGGAGATCCGATGTCCTTGCTCCTCCCCGGCCGGCGAAGGGCACGGCTCACCGCCGTTTCCCTGCTCGCCGCCACCATGACCGCGGCCACGTTCGTCCCGTCCGCGTGGGCCGGCCCGCAGCCGGCTGGGACCGCGCCGCCGGTCTACCGCGACACCCACTACAGCTTCGCCGAGCGGGCCGCCGACCTCGTCTCCCGGATGACGCTGCCGGAAAAGGTGCTGCAGCTGCACACCAACAGCGCGCCGGCCATCCCGCGGCTCGGCGTGCAGCAGTACACGTACTGGAGCGAGGGCCAGCACGGGCTCAACACGCTCGGCGCGAACACCAACGCCGGCACCGTCACCGGTGGCGTGCACGCCACCAGCTTCCCGACGAACCTGGCGAGCACCATGTCCTGGGACCCGGAGCTGATCTACCAGGAGACCACGGCGATCTCCGACGAGGCCCGCGGCATGCTCGACAAGTCGCTGTGGGGCGTCGCGCAGAACAACATCGGCCCGGACAAGAACGGCTACGGCTCCCTGACCTACTGGGCGCCCACGGTGAACCTGGACCGCGACCCGCGGTGGGGCCGCACCGACGAAGGGTTCGGCGAAGACCCGTACCTGGTCGCGAAGATGGCCGGCGCGTTCGTCAACGGCTACCAGGGCCAGACGCGAGAGGGCCGGCCGATGACGCCGTACCTGAAGGTCGCGGCCACGGCCAAGCACTACGCGCTCAACGACGTCGAGAACGACCGTCACGCGGATTCCTCCGACACCACGGACGCCAACATCCGCGACTACTACACCCGGCAGTTCCGGGACCTGATCCAGGACGCGCACGTCTCCGGCCTGATGACGTCGTACAACGCGATCAACGGCACGCCGGCGCCCGCGAACACGTACACGGCGAACGAACTGGCCCAGCGCACCTACGGTTTCGACCGCTACACGACGTCCGACTGCGGCGCGGTCGGCGACGTCTACGCGCCCGGCAGCCACAACTGGGCGCCGCCGGGCTGGACCACGACCACCGCCAACGCGGCGACGCAGTGGACGAACACCGCGACCGGCCAGCAGGTTTCCGGCGCCGCGGGCGGTCAGGCGTACGCGCTGCGCGCGGGCACCCAGCTCAACTGCACCGGCTCGGAAGACACCCTGGCCAACATCCAGGAGGCCATCAAGGCCGGCGTCCTCTCCGAGGGCGTCGTCGACGACGCGCTGGTGCACCTGTTCACCATGCGCATGCAGACCGGCGAGTTCGACCCGGCCGACCGCGTGGGCTACACGAAGATCACGAAGGACCAGATCCAGAGCGCCGCGCACCAGGCGCTGGCCACGAAGGTCGCGGACAACTCGCTGGTGCTGCTGAAGAACGAGAAGGTTTCCGGCACGCCACTGCTGCCTGCCGATCCGGCGAAACTCGGCAACGTGGTCGTCGTCGGCGACCTCGCCGGCAAGGTCACCCTCGGCGACTACTCCGGCGAGCCCGCGCTGCAGGTGAACGCCGTGCAGGGCATCACGTCCGCGCTCAAGGCGGCCAACCCGGCCGCCACGATCACCTTCGACGCGTGCGGGACGTCCACCGGCACGACCACCGCGGCGAGTTGCTCGGCGGCGACCATGGCCGCCGTCAAGACGGCCGACCTGGTCGTGGTGTTCGCCGGCACCGACACGAATGTGGCGACCGAGGGCAGGGACCGCACGAGCATCGCCATGCCGGGCAACTACGACTCGCTGCTCGACCAGGTTGCGGCGGCCGGCAACCCGCGCACCGCGCTCGCCGTGCAGGCGGGCGGCGCCGTCTCCCTCGACCACGCCAAGAGCGGCTACCCGGCCATCGTGTTCAGCGCGTACAACGGGGAAAGCCAGGGCACCGCGCTGGCCGACGTGCTGTTCGGCAAGCAGAACCCCAGCGGGCACCTGAACTTCACCTGGTACGCCGACGACACGCAGCTGCCCGATATGAAGAACTACGGGCTGACGCCGTCGCAGACCAGCGGCCTCGGCCGCACCTACCAGTACTTCACCGGCACGCCGGCCTACCCGTTCGGTTACGGGCTCTCCTACACGGATTTCGCCTACTCGCACGTGCACGCCGACACCAGGACCGCCCGCGCGGACGGCAAAGTCACCATCGACCTCGATGTCACCAACACCGGCAGCACCCCCGGCGCCACCGTCGCGCAGCTGTACGCCGCCACGGCGTTCACCGTGCCCGGCGTGGAACTGCCGCGCCAGCGACTGGCCGGCTTCAAGAAGACCGGCGTGCTGGCCCCCGGCCAGACCCAGCACCTGACCATCCCGGTGCGGCTGAGCGACCTGTCGCTCTGGGACGAGGCCAAGCACCGCCAGGTGGTGTACGAAGGTTCCTACCGGTTCGGCGTCGGCGCCGACGCCGCCCACCTCGCCGGCACCGCCACGGTGGCCGTCACCGGCGCCATCACCCCGCGGACGCAGTACGTGACGGTGCAGCCCGGCCAGGTGGTGTTCGCGCCCGGCCAGAGCATCGACCTGGCAGGCAAGAACCCGTGGATCGCCGACGACACCGCCCAGGCCGCCCAGCACGTGCCCGCCGACCACGTCGTGGAAGCGGTGAACACCGACCAGTCGTTCGCCGACCTGGCGCACAAGCGGGTCGTGTACCGCAGCAGCGATCCGCGCGTGGCCCAGGTGAGCCGGACCGGCAAGGTGTCCCTGATCGCGCCCGGCGTCGCGACCATCAGCGTCACGGTCGACGGCGTCACCGGCTCGACGCCCGTCGTGGTCAAGCAGCCGTTCACGCTCAGCGCGCCCGACCGGGTGCAAGCGGGCACGACGTACACCGTCACGACCACCTTGCCCAACCCGGCGGGGGCCCGGCCGCTGCGGGACGTGACCCTGGCGCTCAGCGTGCCCACCGGCTGGACCGCGCAGGCGACTTCGCCGGCGACCTTCGCCACCGTCGCCGCCGGGCAGACCGTCAGCACCACGTGGCAGGTCGGCGTGCCGGCCGCGGCGCAGCCCGGGAAGTTCGACGTGTCGGCGGAGGCCGCGTTCACCTCCGTCAACGGACCCGGCACCTCGGTGGACGCGACCACCGTGATCCTGCCGCACCCGCCGTACCCGTCGTTGCCCGCGGCTTACAACAACGTGGGCGTCAGCGACGACGCCACCCCCGGCGCGGGCAACTTCGACGGCGGCAACGCCAGCTTCTCCGCGCAGGCGCTGGCCGCCGCGACGCCGAGTCTCACTCCGGGCGCCACCTTCACCCACGACGGCCTGACCTTCACCTGGCCCGACGTCACGCCGGGCAGCCCGGACAACGTCGTCGCGGGCGGGGTGGCCGGCGGGCAGACCATCCTGGTCTCCGGCACCGGCCACACCCTCGGCCTGATCGGCGCCGGCGACTACGGCAGCCCCACCGGCACCGCGACGGTGACCTACACCGACGGCACCTCCGAGTCCCACAGCGTCAGCTTCGCCGACTGGTGGGCCAACGCGGCGACCGGCGGCGACGTCCTCACCACGCTGCCGTACCTCAACAACAGCAGTGGCCGGCTGAACCAGCAGGTGAGCCTGTACTACGCCCCGATCCCGCTGCGGGCGGGCAAGACGGTGCAGTCGGTGACCCTGCCGGACGTCAGCGACGGAGCGAACACCGGGACGGCGGCGATGCACATCTTCGCCATCGCCATCGGCTGAGGACGGGGTCCCAGGTGCTCGGCACCTGGGACCCCCAGCCGTGTTCGTCCGCGGTGGGGGGCCTTCTGCTCCTCGGCCGGACGCCAGGATCACGCAGATCTACGAAGGGACGAACCAGATCCAGAAGGTTGTCACGGCTCGGGCCCTGCTCAAAGGCCGATGATCGCTGGTTGCGTCAGGTGATCGCCAGTCCTCCGTCCAGTGGCAGCACACTGCCTTGCCCCGAAGCCAGGATGCCGGACGCGCGAGCCGCGGCGTGGTCAGTGGCGGCAAGCCGCCGCTGTGTGGCAGGTGATCATGGCCCGCAGCGTGTCGTGCAACCGCTTCGCCTCGTCCGGCGGCAACTGCGCCGCGGTGTTGCGCAGCTCCCGCGGGTCCGTGGTGCGGTCGTAGAACTCCTTGGTGCCGTCGGCGTATTCGACGTAGGTGTAAGCGGTACCGCGGATCGCTTCGTAGGTGCTGGGATTGCCGCTGTTCTTCTTCGGCTTGTCCGGGTCGGTCCGGTCGAAGTCCGGCCCGTGGTGTTCGACCAGACCGACCGTCCGCCACACCGGTGGCGCCGTGCCGGTCAGCAACGGCACCAGGCTCTCGCCGTCCACCTCGGCCGGGGTCTCGGCGCCGGCGAGTGCTTCGAACGTCGGCCGCAGGTCGATGTTCGCCACCGGCTGGTTCACCGTCGCGCCGGCCTTGACGCCCGGGCCGGTGACCACCAGCGGCACGTGCACGTCGGTGTCGAACGCCGTCTGCTTGCCGGGGGTGAGGCGGTATTCGCCCATGTGGTAGCCGTTGTCCGAGGTGAACACGATGTCGGTCGTCCCGCGGACCCCGGCCTTGTCCAGTGCCTCCTGCACCGTGCCGATCATCTTGTCCACCGACTGCACGGCCTGCGCGCGCTTGCGGAAGTCCTTGTCGATCGTCGTCTTTTCCTTGTCCGTCAACGGAGTCCGGGACGCGAGCCACGGCGGCGCCGAAGCCGGCACCGTGTCGAACGCGGGAGCGCGCGGCGCGGTGAGGCCGGGGAAGGCGTCGGCGTCGCGGGGCGCCGGGGTGTAGGGGCCGTGCGGGGCGAAGGTGGCGAGCTCGATCGCGAACGGCGTGTGCGCGGCCGCCGAGGCGGAGACGAACTGCGCGGCCTTGCCCGCCATGACGTCGACGAGGTAGTCCTCGGGCTTCTTGCCGTAGTGCTTGAGCGTGCCGTTCTCGTTGAGGTCGTAGTCGAACTCGCCGTAGGCGTTGCCGGCGACGTCCCATTCGGTCCAGCCCGGCGGCACCCCGTCGCTCTTGGGGTCGTACCCGTTGAGGTACTTGCCCATCATCGCGGTGCGGTACCCGGCCTGCCGCAACGTCGTCGCGTAGGTCGACTTGTCGTCGCCGCGGCCGTGGAACACGCCATAGCCGCCGTCCTTGCCGCCGTTGGTGAACACGCCGGTGTCGTGCGGCAGCATGCCGGTGAACAGTGACGACCGCGACGGGCAGCACAGCGAATCGGTCACCGTGTAGTTCGCGAAGGACGTGCCGGTCTTGGCCATGTCCTGCACGTGCGGCAGGTACGGAAGCAGGTTCATGGACAGGTCGTCGGTGAGCACGAGGACGACGTTCGGCTTGCCGCCCGCCGCGCCGGCGGGCAGCGGCGCCGGACTGCCGGCCGTGCACGCCGCCGCGGTCGAAGCCAGAGCCACGGCCAGTACCGAAGTCAGGAGAAGACGGACGCGAGGTGACATGCCCCCGGACGCTAAGCCCGCGATGCTCAGACCGGGTCCGAGGTGTGTTCGGGTTCGGTAAAGACCTGCGCGCGCCGGCCGCCAGCCGCCGCCCGGTGTCGTTGCCGTACGTCACGGACGCCTCCCGCAGCTACGCCGATCCGGACACCGAACCGGCCGAGCTGCCAGGCGTTGGCGCACCACATCGACCGGCTCGGCACCGCCGGTCTCCGGCCCGGCGTCGTTCCCCCTCCGACGCGCCGGCCGCCGTCCGGAGCGCCGTGCTTGGGAAGTCAGTTCCCGTGGAACTGACGCTCCAGCCTGTCCTTGGCCGTTCCCGACGCACCGCACGCAGCGCTCGGGCCCGCACCGGCTGCTCGCCCGAACCAGAACAGCTTGTCTCGGGCTGTATGCCCGGATTCAACCTCACGCCTCGGTCGGCCGACGATATGGGCGCTGCCTACGCCGGTTGTGCCGAGTGGCTGTCGAGCAGCTTTCCCAGCAGAGCCTGGAGTTGCCGCTGTTCAGTCCTGCTGAGACCGGCCAGGAGTTCGGCCTGGACGGCGTCGGCGTGCTGTTGGAGTTCTTCGAGGTATCGCCTTCCCGCGGCGGTGAGGGTGACGAGGTTGCGACGCCGGTTGTCGGGGTCGGCGTGCCGGTCCACCCGGTGGCTGCCTGCCAACCGGGCGAGTATGCCGCTGACATCGTTCCGGTCCAGGCCGAGACGGCGGCCGATCTCCGCCTGGCTGAGCGCCCCGTACTCCTCCAGCGCGGCCAGCACGGCGAAATCGGCGCGGGCACCCAACGGCATGCGTTCCGCGGTCAGCCGAGCACCCAGCGTGGCCACTTTGTTCGCCTGCCAGCTGACAAGCCCGTGCAGCCGGGCCGGAGGCTGCAACGCGTGGTTCGTAACCGCCATGCGCCCACCTTAACCGTTGGCGAGCCCAACATGCCGTGTTATGTTGGTGCGGCCAACGTTGGTTATACCAACATCTCCAAGGAGTGAATCCATGAGCACCAGCACTAGCCATCCCGATTTGTCCGGTCGCCGGGTCGTCGTGCCGGGCGGCACGGGTGCCGTGGGTGAGGGCGTGGTCCGCGCTTACCTCGCCGCCGGCGCGGACGTCGTGGTACCGACCCGCAGCCAGGAACGTGCCGACGAGTTCCGGCACGTACTCGGCGACGCGGCCGGCGACCGGCTACACCTGGTGGCGCACGACTACACGACGTTCCCCGGAGCTGCGCAACTCGCCGACGAGATGGAGCGCAGACTGGGCGGCGTCGACGACGTGGTGGCTCCGATCGGTGGCTGGTGGGCCGGCAAACCGCTCTGGGAGATCGACGAGAACGACTGGCAGAGCGCCTTCGTCGGGCTCGCCTCCACGCACATGGCCGTCCTGCGGGCCTTCCTGCCCAAGCTGAGCACCCACGGCACCTACACGCTGATCGTCGGGGCTTCCGCGCTCACGCCGGTTCCCGGCAGTGGCCTGGTCAGCATGGAGCAGGCCGCCCTGCTGATGATGCGACGAGTCGCCGAAGCCGAACTCACCGGTCCCCGGCGGGTCCACGCCCTCATCCTCGGCCCGGTCAGCACCCGCGTCACCGGCACCGAGGCACCGGACTGGGTGAGCGCCGACCAGGTCGGCGCGATCGCCGTCGCCGCCGCGGCCTCCGAGGCGCGCAGCCAGGAGTTCCGGCTGGGCAACCGAGCCGAAGCGGACCAGGCGCTCGCACACCTACAGGCCGGCCAGCCGGCCCGGACCGGCACGGTCGTGACGGTGTCCACAATGGAGCCCAAGGACGGACGACGCGAGGACCTCGTCGCGTTGCTCGCCGAGCTCGCTCCGCGGATCCGCGCCGAACCAGGATGCCTGCGGTACACGGTGCACCGCACCCACGGCGAGGCAGACGGGCCGTTGCTGGTGATCCAGGAGTTCACCTCGATCGAGGGGTTCAGGGAGCACAGCAAGACCGTGGCCGGCCAGATCCCACGGCTCGCCGCTCTCCTGGCGAAGCCCCCGGCGCCACCGGCCCTGTTCGAACCGGTGCTCCAGTAGGAACACCGGCGATCGCGAGCACCGCGTCGGGCCGCGACGTCAGGCTGGTCTTCCCGAACATGATCCCGAACAGAACGTCGATGACCGGTGTGGTGCCGTTCGCCTCGATCGCGCCGACCAGGGGCTCGTACTCCGCAAGCTTGCACTCGGCCTCCGAGGACGAGCCCATCGCGGTCGCCGTGAGCACGAGCTCCGGATGGCGCGCGGCGAGAAACCCGCCCATCGAGTTGCCGGCGTAGTGGACGCGGCCGAGGTCGAGCGCCTGGATCAGGGCAGCGGCGACCGCCTGCTGCCCGTTCTCGACCGGCTGCTGAAGGCAGCGGCCGGCCGGACCCGCGGCGATATCCGGGCCTCGACTTGAAGCTCGACGTCGGCAACCTCTGCATCGGAGCCGGCACCTTCCCCGGCTACCAGGCGCGGCGCATGATCGACCTGCTCCTCGACGGCCTCGCGCAGACCGGCTAGCGACGGCGCCGGCTCACGCCGAGGGCGCGCGGGAGGCGAGGGCCGACGCCAGCTCGCTGAGGCCGTCGCGGAACATCACCGGCAGGTCCTGGTGCTCGGGGTCGGCGATCCAGCGATCGAAGGCCAGCCGGAACACCGTGACCGCGGTGTGCGCGAGCAGCTTCGCGAGCGACTCCGGGGCGCCACGTTCACACAGCGCCTCGGCCATCCCGGCGGCCAGTTCGGCGTGCTTGCTCAGGTCCCGCTCGTGCAGTTCGGCGTTGGCCGACACGAGGTCGTGCCGGATCCGGGCAGCGTCCGTGTGCTGCTGGATGATCTCGCAGCGCTGCTCCAAGGCGGCAGCGACGGCGTCGACCGGAGCCACCTCCGCGGGCAGGCCGGCGATGACCGCGACGGCCTCCCGCCGCGCCGCTTCCACGGCGTGGAAGAACACTTCGCGCTTGTCGGGGAACAGGCGGAAGAACGAACGCTCGTGCATGCCGGCACGCGCCGCGATCTGGGCCCCGGTGGTCTCGTCGAACCCCTGGGCGGCGAACAGCTCGACCGCGGCTTTGGCCAGCCTGCCCCGCGGATTCGGTTCCCATCGGCCCATGCCTCTGAGTCTAGGCGATAGCAGTCACTGCTATCACTTGCTACCATGATGGGAGTCGGTCTCATCACTCGTTTCGCGGAAGGACTTCTCATGCGGATCTTCGTCACGGGCGCGTCGGGCTGGGTCGGCTCAGCCGTCGTCCCCGAGCTCATCGGAGCGGGCCATCAGGTTGTCGGGCTCGCCAGGTCCGACTCGTCGGCCGCCAAAATCGCCGCCACGGGCGCCGAAGTGGTTCGCGGTTCCCTTGACGACCTGGATGTCCTGCGCGCCGGTGCCGCCGGGTCCGACGGGGTCGTCCATCTGGCGTTCATGCACGATTTCACCCAGTTCGACGCCTCGATCGCCACGGACGCACGAGTCATCGAGACGCTGGGCGCCGCTCTGGAGAGCACCGGCAAACCGCTGGTCGTCACGGCCGGGACACCTGCGATCCCGGGACAGGTGGCCACCGAGCGCGATCGCCCACCGGCCGGCTCGGCGGCCGCCGGCCGGACGGCCAACGCCGAACTGGCACTCGGGCTCGCACGCCGAGGAGTCCGCTCGTCGGTCGTGGGGCTGCCCCGGTCGGTACACGGCGAGGGCGATCACGGCTTCATCGGCCGCCTGGTCGACATCGCGCGAGAAAAAGGGGTGTCCGGCTACGTGGGTGACGGGTCCAACCGCTGGCCCGCGGTCCACGTGAAGGACGCCGCGCGGGTGTACCGGCTGGCCGTGGAGCGGGCCCCGGCCGGATCGATGCTGCACGCGGTCGGCGACGAGGGCGTCCCGACCCGCGACATCGCCACGGCGATCGGTCGCCACCTGAACCTGCCCGCAGCTTCCGCTCCGGCCGAGGACTTCGGTTTCCTCGGCGGACTCCTGTCGGTCGACCAGCCCGCATCGGCCGCCCTGACCCGGGAACTACTCGGCTGGCAACCGACCGAGCCGGGGTTGATCGAAGACATCGACAAGGGCCACTACTTCGACTGACCCTCGTCGCCGGCGAGCCTCCGAGACCGGCTCCGTCGAGCACATCGTCGACAATCTCCTCTCCTGCTACGGCCCCGATGGGAAGGCAGAATCATTCATGCGGCAAGTGCGGTATGACGGCTTCGGTGGAATCGACCAACTGTGGATCGACGACCTGCCCCAGCCAGTAGCTTCTCCAGGACGAGCGGTCGTGCGGATTCACGCGTCATGCCTCAATCCAGGCGCTCTGTCCGCGCTATACGGAGCGCCCTACACGCCCATCCGAGACCTGGCCGGCGTAGTGATCAGCGTCGGCGACGGCACCCAGGACGTGCGTCCCGGAGACGAAGTACTCGGCTGGTCACAGGAATGGTCGGCCCACGCCGAATACGTTGCCGTGCCGACAACACAGCTGATCGCCAAGCCGGTCGGTCTGACCTGGGACGTCGCCGGTTCCCTCTTCGTCACACCCATGGCCGGGTTGGCCGGGTTCAACTCCGTCGAGCCCGCCGCCGGGGAGGTCGTCGTGGTATCCGGCGCCACCGGCGGTGTCGGTTTCACCGCCGCACAGCTCGCCCGGCGGGCCGGCGCGACCGTGCTCGGTATCGGCAACCCGGCCAAGGCCGAGCACCTGCGGACACACGGCATCATCCCGGTTCCGTTCGACGGTGACATCGCCGAAGACGTCCACAATGCCGCCGACGGCCGCAAGATCGACGCCTTCATCGACACGGTCGGATCGGGCTACGTCCGGCTCGCGCTCGATCTAGGCGTACGCCCGGACCGCATCAACACCGCAGTCGACTACCAGACCGCCAAAGAGCACGGCGTCGCAACGAAAGGCACCATGGACGCCGGCGGCCTCCCGGCCCTCCGCACGCTGGCCGACCTCGCCGTCGCGGGTGACCTTGACATTCCCATTGCCGCGACATACCCATTGGCCGAAGTGAAAGCCGCGTACACCACCCTCGCCGAGCGCGGGCCATTCGGACGCGTAGTCCTGCACCCGCAGGAGTAGCCGGCTTCGGCCTTGTTTCCCCGGGCGCCCAGCGGCGGCGACCAGCCGGGAGCAGCTCAACACCTGTACGGCCCGGTTGGCCATCGGGTTCCGACGGCGGGGCTCAGCACGTCGAATCACGACCATCGGACTCCGGAGACGGCGTCCGTAGCGGTGCTGATGCTCAGCCGGGTCCGTCGCTCGCGGCCGCCAACAGCGGCACCACCACATCGCTGATCGGGGTCGGAATGCCGTGAACCCGGCCACGTCGCAGTACGACACCGTTGCGGATGTTCCATTCGAGCGACCGGCCGGCTTCACGGTCGGCGAGGATCGAGGTCCCCATGTCGGCCGGGTATGCCTGGAAACTGTCAAGGATCTCTTGCGGCACCTCGTCACCCAGGACCGCGCCTTCGGCTCGGGCGACCTCGAGACACTCGCGCAGGTAGGCCAAGGCCAACCGGGCGATGTCCGCACGGCCGAACATGCCGGACCGGCGGCCGCTGAGGACCATCAGGCCGGCGACCGCGTTCTGCAGCAGCTTGCGCCATGCCACGGACGTGAAATCCGCGGCGAGGTCGACCGAGCACCGAGTGCCGCGCAGTGCCTCGAGCACCACACGGCCCGCCGGTACATCGGGCACCGTCAGGCGGGCTTCGCCACGCAGCCACACCGAACCCCCGGGCTGGACCTCGGCCGGGAACCACACGACAGCGGGCAGTACCGGACAGCCGGGGACATACGGCGCGACGGCCGACTCCTGCTCGACGCCGTTCTGCAGAACGCAAATCACGGTGCCGCTACGGCACAACGCCGCCAACCACGGCGCCGCCGCGTCGACTTGGGTTGTCTTGACGGCGAGGAAGACAAGGTCGACCGTCTCTTCGGACTGTGCCGGCTCGGTCCGCACCGGACCGGGCACAACGACGAGACCTTCGGCATCCCGAAGCTCCAGACGCTCACGATCCGTGCGACCACAGAGCATCGGAGTGCGACCGGCCTCATGCAACGCCGCCGCGACGGTGGTGCCGATCGCCCCCGGCCCGACCACGGCGACGGTGGGATTCACGGTGGTTGTCATCCTTTCTGGATAGTCGATCCGGGCCGTGGCAGCCAGCCGAGTTCGGCGTCGCCGACACGCCGTCGTGGCGGCTCAGGACGTCGTGCGCGGCCCACAAGCCACGGAACTCGGGGCTGAGGGTGCTCAGCTCGCCCACGAGTTCGCGAACCCACCGAGAGCTGAGACGGACATGGCACGCGACACGATGAGGAAGGTCATCCGTCTTGCGGGCTAGTTGGCCCGCTGTCGATGCGGTCGAGCACCTTCCCGGAGATCCGGTGCAGGGTCTGCAGCTCGCGCGGGGTGAGCACGTCGACGAACAGAGTGAGTACCCGCTCCACGTGTGCGGGTGCCGCGCCGACGAGGTGGGCGTAGCCCGTCGCCGTCAGCACGGCTAGCGTGTAGCGCCCGTTTTCGGGGTCCGGCTCGCGGTGGACGAAGCCACGGCTTTCCAGCCGGCCGATCAGGTGAGAGAGGCGGGACAGCTCCGTGGTGGCCAACGTGGCGAGCTCGCTCAGTCGCATGCGGCGTCCGGGTTGGTCCGACAGGTGCGCCAGGACGTGGTACTCGAGCAGGCTGAGCTTCGAGTCCTGTTGAAGCTGTGCTTCCAGTGCCGCGGGCAGTCGCTGCAGAAGTTTCATGAACCCGCGCCAAACTGCCAGCTGATCGTCGGTGAGCCAGCGCGGCTCGTCCACGTCGGGGTCCTTCGGAGCAGGCATGGGAGGAGTGTAGTAGCCAAGACGTCACGCTTGAAAGTTCAAGTCAACGAGCGTAACTTGACTTGAAGATTCAAGTCCCAAGTTTCGGAGGCGACACCATGAGCGACCTGAAGCTCGCGATCATCCTCGGCAGTACCCGACCCGGCCGCAACGGCGAGGCCGTGGCCGACTGGGTCCTGACCAGGGCCAAGGAACGCACCGGCGCCGACTACGAACTGATCGACCTGCTCGACCACCCCCTGCCCCATCTCGACGAGCCGATTCCCGCCAGCGCCGGCAAGTACACCGGCGAGCACACCAAGGCCTGGGCCGCCACCATCGCCGAGTTCGACGGCTTCGTCTTCGTCACCCCCGAGTACAACCACTCCACCTCCGCGGTGCTGAAGAACGCCATCGACTACCTCTACGGCGAGTGGAACAACAAGGCCGCCGCCTTCGTCTCCTACGGTTCACTCGGCGGCGCCCGGGCCATCGAGCACCTCCGCGCGATCTGCAGCGAACTGCAGATCGCCCACGTCCGTCAGCAGCTGTCCTTCTCCTTGGTCAACGACTTCCGGAACTTCACCACCTTCACCCCCGCGGCCGCGCACGATCAGGCGGCCACGATCCTGTTCGACCAGCTCGAATCCTGGGCCGGTGCCCTCAAGACCGTCCGGAGCTGACTCCGCGATGAGGCTGTACGGACTGGAGGAGCACTTCCTCACCGCCGAGGTGGCCGAGGCCTGGAAACGGCACGACCCGCAGCTGGCCGAACCGATGATGAAACGGGCTCTCGCCGGGGATATCACGCCTGCGTTGCTCGACGTCGGCGAGGGCAGGATCGCGGCCATGGATGATGCCGGGATCGATACGGCGGTGCTGTCCCTGACGACTCCCGGCCTGCAGAACCTGCCCGCCGCCGAGGCGGTCGCCCTGCAGGTGGCCGTCAACGACGGCCTCGCGGCAGCGATCCGCCGCCATCCCGGACGCCTGCAAGGGTTCGCGACGCTGGCCACCCCGGCGCCGGCAGCCGCGGCCGACGAACTGCGGCGCGCGATCACCGAACTCGGATTCTCGGGAACGCTGGTGAACGCGCACTCCGGCGGCCGCGCCCTGGACGCGGACGAATTCTGGGACATCTACGAAGCCGCCGAGGACCTGGGTGCTCCGGTCTACCTGCATCCTCGCGCGCCGGTGCCCAGCGTCACCGATGCGTACTACCGCCGGTTCGGCGAGCCGGTGGACAGCATGCTGGCCACCGGCACGTTCGGCTGGCACTACGACGCCGGCCTGACCGTCCTGCGGATGATCATCGCGGGTGTCTTCGATCGGTTTCCCGGCCTGCAGCTCATCCTGGGGCACTGGGGCGAAGTCGTGCTGTTCTACCTCGACCGCGTCGCCGCCATGGACTCGCTCGTCACCCTTCGGCGCCCGATCGCGGATTACTTCCGCACCAACATCTTCATCACCCCGGGCGGCATCGCCAGCCACAAGTACCTGCGGTGGAGCCGGGAAACAGTGGGAGCAGAGCGGATCATGTACGCCTCCGACTACCCGTTCAACCGCGAACGTGCGGGATCCGCACGGGCCTTTTTGGACACCGCAACCAGCAACACGGCCGAACGCGAGCTCGTCGCGTACCGGAACTGGGAGAAACTCGTCGCCGGCATCCGGCGCGACGGAGCTCGTGATCGCACCGTCCGGGGCTGAAAGGAACCCGACAAGACCGACCTCAAGGAACCGCGGGCGCGACCTACGCCCACCCGGAAAGGCGGCGCGAGCGCGGAGGCGGGCCCGGCGTGCGGGCGGGGCTTGCGGGGACCGTACGGGAACAGGACGACCATCCGCCGCTCCCAGCCGCCGATCCACTTCGCGCTGGAAACCCACCTGGACGCCATCGCCGGATAAGTCCGCGGATTCCTCGGGAGGGTGCCGGCGAACTGAAAGTCCTTTTCCCTCAACGGTTTCGGTGAGCGGGACGCCGGTGCGGCGCCGGTTGACCAGCCGGACGTTCCGCTCGTAGGGTCGATCCCGAGATCGCCCTGGCTCCAGGTCGGTCCCGGGCCCGGAGAACCCCGCCGTCGTCGTCAGGTGTCCGCCTCCGCCTGTGCCGACGGGTCGTTCGCCGACGGGAACGGGCGTGCGCGTGCGCGGACCGGGGGCCACGACTGCGCAGGAGGACGGGATGACCAGACGGATCCGGGTGGCGGCGGTCGTGGCCGCGCTCGTCGCCGGAACGCTCACCACGGCAGGGCCCGCGCTGGCCGCGGATCCCCTGCTGTCGCAGGGAAAACCGGTCACCGCGTCCTCGGCGGGCGGGTGCTGCCCGGCGCCGGCCGCCGTCGATGGTGACTCGGCGACGCGGTGGGCGAGCGCCGCCGGCGTCGATCCGCAGTGGATCTACGTCGACCTCGGCGCGGCCGTGCACGTCAGCCGCGTCCGGCTGCAGTGGGATGCCTCGTGTGCCACCGCCTACGAGATCGACACCTCGAACGACCACGCGACGTGGACGCGGATCTACGCCACCACCGCCGGAAAGGGTGGCGTCGAAGACCTGACCTCCCTCGACGGCACCGGCCGCTACGTGCGGGTCTACGGCACGAAACGCTGCCGCACCGACGCGTCGAAGGGCTATTCGCTGCAGGAGTTCGGCGTCTACGGGGCGGCAGGCGACGTCGTGCCGCCGTCGCCGCCCGGCACACCGACGCTCGTCGGGGTCACGCCCACGAGCGCCACCGTCTCGTGGACCGCGGCGACCGACGACGAGGGCGTCGCCGGATACGACGTCTACCGGGACGGCCAGCTCTGCGCCGGCACGACCGGCGCCCTCACCGCGACCTGCGGCAACCTCAGCCCCAACGGCAGCTACGGCTTCTACGTCAACGCGCGGGACGCCGCCGGGAACGTCTCGCAGGCCAGCGGCACCCTGACCGTGAAGACGCCACCGTCCGACGACCACACGCCGCCGTCGGCGCCGGCGGACGTGCACACCACCGCCGTCAACAGCACCTCGATCGGGCTGGCGTGGACCGCCTCGACCGACGACGTCGGCGTCACCGGCTACCGGATCTACAACAGCGGCACGCAGATCGGCACGGCCGACACGACGAGCACCACGCTCGGCGGGCTGACCCCGAGCACCGCCTACCACCTGCGGGTGCGGGCCGTCGACGGGAACGGGAACCTCAGCGAGCCGAGCACGCCGGTCGTGGACGTCACGACGACCGGCGGGTCGAACTGCACGCCGTCGCAGGGCGTCTGCGGCGCGACGCAGGTCGGGACCGACGACGACGTCGTGTGGGGCCTGGTCACCCTGCCCGACGGCACGATCCTCTACAACCAGCGTGACGCGCACTCGATCGTCCACCTGAACCCGAAGACCGGCGCGAAGAAGACCATCGGCACCGTGCCGAACGTCCAGAGCACCGACGGCGAAGGCGGCCTGACCGGGCTGGAGATCAACCCGGCGTCGTTCGGCTCCGACCACTGGCTCTACATCATGCACACCTCCCCGAACGACAACCGGATCGTGCGGATCAAGTACGACCCGGCGGCCGATTCGCTGACCACGAGCACCGAGCAGATCCTGCTGACCGGCATCGCCCGCAACAAGTTCCACAACGGCGGCCGGCTGCGCTTCAGCCCGGACGGCCGCTACCTGTTCGCCGGCACGGGTGACGCGCAGAACGGCGGCAACGCGTCGAACACCAGCAGCCCCAACGGGAAGGTGCTGCGGATCAACCCCGACGGCACGATCCCCACGGACAACCCGTTCCACAACGCGGTGTGGAGCTACGGGCACCGGAACGTCCAGGGCCTGGCGTTCGACTCGCAGGGCAGGCTGTGGGAGCAGGAGTTCGGCAACAGCATCATGGACGAGACGAACCTGATCGTGAAGGGCGGCAACTACGGCTGGCCGACGTGCGAAGGGACGTCGGGTTCGTGCGGCACCGCGGGGTTCATCGCGCCGAAGAAGACCTACCCGGTGGCGCAAGGCTCGTGCAGCGGGATCACGATCATCCACGACGCGCTGTACGTCGCCTGCCAGCGCGGGGCACGCCTCTACCGGGCGGTGATCAGCGGTAGCTCGCTGACGAACTTCCAGACGTTCTTCAACGGCACCTACGGCAGGCTCCGCACCGTCGAACCGGCGCCGGGCGGCCAGATGTGGCTGGCGACCAGCGTCGACGGCGACAAGGACAGCACACCGCACAACAGCCACAACAAGATCCTGCGGGTGGCGGTCGGGTAACGAAAACGTCGTACCCACGACCTACACTGTGCATCGGGGGCGCTCGATCCGGCCCCCGATGCACTTTCCTTGTCCTGCAAGGCTTTCTCAGCCGCCGAGCAGACGAGAGAGCGCATCCCGTGCTTTCGCGTCCTTCGACGCCAGCGCCGTCAGCTCCTGCGCCAGCGCCGCGAGCCAGTCGTCGACCGCGGCTTCCTTGCGGCTGATCACCACGCCGCGCACCACCTGGTGGATCTCCGCCGCCACCCCGCCGTGCTTGCCCGCGCTCAGCACCAGCACCCGGTCCGGGGTGGTCACCCGCACCGCGACCGCCTGGCCGTCGCGCCCCGCGACGCGGTCGGCGAACGTGCGCCGGCGGTCGACTTCGACCATGCCCGGTGGCAGCGCGCTGCCCAGCGTCTCGGACAGGACCCGGTGGTAGGACTCGACGTCCGCGCGGTCCAGGCGCAGGGCGGCCACCACCAGGTGGAAGTCCAGCTCGCCGCCCATCAGTCGGTGAGGGGCAGCACGAGCTGCGGCTTGGCGATGTGGTGGTCGGCGCGCAGCGGCTTCACCGCCGTGCCGATCGCGAAGAACTCCGTCGTGTGCCCGCCCCAGCGGTGCGGCAGCGACAGCAGCTGCACGCCGACGATGCCTTCCGCCGCCAGCTGCTCGGCCTCCGCCTGCATGCGGGACATCGCCAGCTCACGCGCGTCGTAGAGCGCTTCGGTGTACTGCGGGATCTCGACGTTCTGGCCGATGTTGCCCATCATCTGCCGGAACCGCTGGTGGGCGATGTGGTAGACGCACGTGCCCATCACCATGCCCAGCGGGGCGTAGCCGGCCTGCACCAGCGTCCAGAAGTCCTGCCCGGACAGGTCCGAGGTGAACGGCTTTCCCGTGTTGTTGCGCCATTCGCCGGGTTCGTCGGCCTTGACCGCGGTGCCGACGGCGATGAACTCGGCCAGGTCGCTGCCGAACTCCTTGAACTCGATCTCGAGCCGGACCGCGACGATGCCGTCCGCGCCGAGGACGTCCGCTTCGGCCTCCATCCGCGACATCGCCAGCTCGCGGGCGTGGTACATCGCCTGGGAAAGCCGGTCCATCTCCTGGTTCTTGCTCCAGCGGCCCAGCTGGAACCCGACGTGGTAGATGCTCGAGCCGAGCACCAGCCCGAGCGGGCGGAACCCGGCTTCGCGCACGAGGAGGAACTCGTTGACGCTCAGGTCCGAGGTGAACAAGCTGGTCTTCTGCCCGGGTTTCATCTCGGCGAGCCGGCGCATCGCATCCTCGGGGATGTGCTGCGCGGCGGGGTCCGCGGTGGTCACGAAGCCTCCTCAGGAACGGTTCAACGGCAGGATCTTGAGCGCGCTGGTCGGCGCCGCGCGGCCGGCGTGGAACTGGGCGATCGCGGTGCCGGTCACGCTGGCGATGCCGACCACCGCGCGCTCCTGCACCGGCCACGTCCGAAGCCGCAGATCGGAGACGATGCCGCCGTCGGCGCCGCTGTCGCGGATGGCGCGGGCGAACTCCGTGCGGGCCGCGGCCCGTACCTCGTTGACGACCTTCGTCGGCGCGTCGACCTCGACGTTCCCCGCCCAGGTGCTGGTCTGGTACTGCATGGAGTAGTCATAGGCGGCGCGGGCGGCGACACCGACCGCGACCCGCACCGGCACCCAGCCCGCCTGCATGAGCTTGCCGACGTCCTGGCCGGGCAGGTCGGTGGTGAACAGCCGCCGCGGCCGCTGGGTGGTCTCGGCGCGCACGGCGGTGCCGAGCGCGACGACCTCCTGCATGACGCCGTCGAGCGAGGTGGTGGTGAACTCGATGCCGAGCACGCCGTCGGCGCCCAGCGCGGTCGCTTCCTGGGCGAGCCTGTCGAGCGCGGTCGCGTAGCCGTTGCGGAGCAGGTCGGCGCTCTGCCGGACCTGGTCGCCCGCCCACTGGCCGAGCGAGGTCCAGGCGGTCTGCTGCACGACGCAGCCCATGACCTCGCCGACGGCGGTGAAGCCCGCGACCTCGGCGCCGACCGCACCCGGCACGCTCAGCAGCGAAGTCTTCAGCCCGGACTCGGCGAAGCGCCCGACGCGCGCCCGCGCGACCGGCGGCAGGCCGCGACCGTCCCACTCGGGCACTGGCGGACCTCCTTAGGCCGATCTCGCCTCCATCGTGGCACGAATCCACCCGGCGGGCGGCGGTCGTGGCTGATCAACGGGGTATGTCCGGAAGGTCCGGTCGGGACGGCGGTGGGGGGCCGAGCCGGATGAGCACGTGGCCCGGTCGTGTGGTCTCAATGTGAGACGGAGCATGCCCGGTACCGCCTTTATGCTGCGCCTCGACGGGTTTCAGCGCACGACTTCCCCCGTCGAGGAGGGCATCATGCTGGACCTGCACTACCGGCGGGGAGTCGTCGTGGTCCGGTTCCGGCCGGATCCCGAGCTCCTGGACCGGCTGGGTGCCGCGCTCGCCTACATCGGCTCGCAGCGCTCGATCGTGCTCACCGGCACAGGCACGGTGTTCGCCCCGGACCTCGCGACCGGCGACGGCCTCCGGCCGGCGGAGGTCCTCGACGCCCTGCGCGCGCACCCCCTGCCGGTGGTCGCCGCGATCAACGGGGACGCCATCGGCACGGGCTGGGCGCTGGCCGAGGCGGCGGACGTCCGGGTGATGTCCGGCGGCGTCATCCAGCCCGACGCGGCGGAGGCGGCGGTGTGTTACCGGGTACGGGCGGCCTTGGCCACCGGGCTCGTCGAGTACGCCACCACCCCGGCGAACCTGCTCACCGACGCGATGACGCTGGCCGGGCGCCTCGAGCCGCAGGTCGTCGCGGCCGGATAGCCAAGCGCCGGCCGCTCGCCTCCTATCCTCGCTCCCCTACGCGCCGGCCCCTGCCCGGGCAGCCTGAGCCGCGGACGGCCACGACCGCGAAGCCGCGTGCCCGATGTCGACGCGGCCCGCGCCCCCACACGCGAAGACCCGCGCCGGGTACGCCTCGGGAGCGTGCCGGCGCGGGTCTCCTCCCCCGCTAGTAGATGTTCGACGGGCGGACCATGCCCTCCGCCAGATCACCCACCCCGGGCGCGATGATCGCTCCCGGGTTGACCAGGACCTTCTCGACGATCGCCGTCTCGGTCGTGATCAGCAGCGCCGCGATCGACGCCGCGCTCTCCAGTGCCGACCGGGTCACCTTCAGCGGGTCGATGACTCCCGCGGCGAACAAGTCGGCGTACTCGCCGGTCAGCGCGTCGAACCCGTGGCCGTTGTCCATGGCCGCGACCCGCTCCCGCACCGCCTCGCCCTCGTAGCCGGCGTTCTCGGCGATCCAGTGCAACGGCTCGCCCAACGCGCGCCGCACGATCTCGCGGCCCTGTGCCGCGTCGCCTTCCAGTCCCGGCAGCTCGACGTGGGTCGCCGCCTGCGCCAGCGCCGCGCCGCCGCCGGGGACGACACCCTCCTCCAGCGCCGCGCGGGCCGCCGCCAAGGAGTCCTCGACGCGCAGCATCCGCTCCTTGAGCTCCACGCTGGTCGCCGCGCCCACCCGCACGACCGCGATGCTGCCGGACAGCCGGGCGATCCGCAGCCGGAGGCTGTCCTGGTCGTGCTCGATCCGCGCCCGCTCGAGCTGCTTCTCCAGCTGCCCGATGCGCGCCCGCACGGTGGCCTCGTCGCCCGCGCCGCCGATGATCGTCGTCGTGTCCTCGGTGATCGTGATGTGCTCGCACCGGCCGAAGTCCCGCTCGGTCACCTCGGTCAGCGTGACGCCCGAGTCCTCGCTGACGACCCGTCCGCCGAGTGCGGCGGCCAAGTCCTCCAGCTCGGCGATCCGCCGGTGGCCGAAGCCGGGCGCGCGCACCACGGCCGCGGCGTAGGTGCCGTGGACGTTCCCGCTCACGATCAGCTGCAGGGCCGGGCCATCCACGTTCTCGGCGAGGACGACCAGCGGGCGGTCGAGGCGCCGTGCCGCCTCCAGGGTCGGCATCAGCTCCTGGACCTGGCTGATCTTCTTGTTGGTGAGCAGGATGACGGGGTCGTCGAAGCTCACCTCCATCCGGTCGCGATCGGTGACCATGTACGGCGAGGTGTACCCGTGGTCGAACTCGATCCCGTCGACCACGTCGACGCCCAGCCCCGGCGAGTCCGACTCCTCGACCTCGACGACGCCTTGGCGCCCGACCGCCGACAGCGCCTGGGCGATGACCCGGCCGATGCGCTCGTCGTCGCTGGCGGCCAGCGTCGCGATCCGCTCCAGCTCGGCTTCGCCCGCGACCTCGACCGCGGACTTGCGCAGCCGCTCGACGACGGCCTCGACGGTCTCCTCGATCCCGCGGCGGACCCGCATGGGGTTCGCGCCTTCGCGCAGCGCCGCCAGCCCTTCCCGCACCATCGCCTGGGCGAGCACGGTGGCGGTCGTCGTGCCGTCGCCGACCGCGCCGTTGGTCTTCATCGCGACTTCCTTGACCAGCTGGGCGCCCATGTTCGCGAAGGGCTCCTCCAGCTGGACCTCCCGGGCGATGGTCACGCCGTCGTTGGTGATGGTCGGTGGACCGGTCAGCTTCTCCAGCACCGCGTTGCGGCCCTTGGGACCGAGAGTCACCTTCACCGCGTCGGCCAGGGCGTTGACCCCCAGCTCGAGCTGGCGCCGCGCATCGACGCTGAACCGCAGCTCCTTCGCCATGGTTTTTTCCTTTCAGGGAATGAGGATGGCCCGGCCGCGGACCTTGCCCGCGCCGAGGTCGTCGATGGCCTGCTGGAAGTCTTCGAGCCGGTACCGGGCGGTGTGCAGCTTCACCTTGCCCTGCGCCGCGAGCACCATCAGGTCCTGCAGATCGGTGTAGGACCCGACGAGGTTGCCGACGAAGTTGATCTCGGTGGAGATGACGTCGATCGTGGGCACGTTGATGTTTTCGCCGTAACCGACGACGTAGTAGCTGCCCGCGCGACGCAGCATCCGCACGCCTTCGGTGGTCGACCCGCCTTCGCCGACGAAGTCGATGACGGCTTCGGCGCCGTGGCCGCCGGTCAGGTCGAGGACCGCGTCCACATGGGACCCGTCGGCGACGACGGTGACGTCCGCGCCGATCTGCTCGGCCAGCTTCAGCGCCGCGGGGTTGCGGTCCACGACGACGAGCGTCGCGGCGCTCATCGCTTTCAGGCACTGGATGCCGATGTGGCCGAGCCCGCCGGCGCCGATCATGACGCAGACATCGCCCGGCCGGAGCACGGCCGCGGCCTTGGCCACGGCGTGCTGCGCAGTCAGCCCGGCGTCGGCGAGCGCGGCGACGTCGGCGGGCTCGAGGCTGTCGTCGAGCTTGACGCACGAGCGCGCCGACGTCAGGAGGTACTCGGCGTACCCGCCGTCGGTGTCGATGCCGGGGAACCGCGAGCTCTCGCAGTGGACGTCGTCGCCGAGGCGGCAGGCCCGGCACAGGCCGCAGGTCATCAGCGGGTGCAGGATGACCTTGTCGCCGACCGCGACGTTCGTGACGGCGTCGCCGATCGCGTGCACCCACCCGGCGTTCTCGTGGCCGATCGTGTACGGAAGCGCGACCCCGCTCTTCTCGGCCCACTGGCCTTCGAGGATGTGCAGGTCGGTCCGGCAGACCCCGGCCGCGCCGACCCGGACCACGACGTCCAGCGGCCCGGTGACCTTCGGCTCGGCGACGTCGCGGGCCTCGAGGTTCCGGTGGTAGCCGGTGACTTGGACGGCTTTCATGAGCGGCTCCTGGTGTTCGTGATGACGGGGTCGGTGCCGGAGTCGCCGTACCGGGTGGCGAGCAGTCCCCGGCAGAAGTGGGCGTTGCCCTCGATGGACACGCGGGTGGCGGCGGCCAGCCGCAGCCACAACGCGCTGTCCGCCTTCGCCACGGCGGTTCCGTCGTGGTCGACGAGCACGCGGGAATGCGACGTGGTGGGCAGGCCGACCGCTTCCCGCCGCCGCAGCAGTGCCGACTTCAGCGGGCCTTCGGGCAGGTCGAACAGCTCCAGCAGCGGCAGTTCTTCGAGCGTCCAGGCACCGCCCGCCAGCACCGAGCGGCAGCACCGCTCGACGGCGGCGAGGTGCGCTTTGCGCTGGAAGGTCCGGCGCAGCTCGTCCAGGCTGTCCTGCGCCTCGGCCCCGAACGTGCCGACGTACCCGGCCCCGGCGGCCATCCCGGAGTTGATCTTGTCCGAGTCGTGGTGGTCGTCCAGGAACACCCGGATCCGGCCCAGCCCCGGCACGGCCGCCAGCGCGTCGTGGGCGTCGGAGACCATCAGGAAGGCGAAGTTGGGCGCGCAGAACGACGTCGGGAGCCGCAGGTGCACTTCGACGCCCGCGTCGTCGATCGTCACCGAGCGCACGAACCCGAGCTCCGTCACCGGCTGGTCCAGCTCCGGGTCGAGCACCGTCGCCAGCGCGGCGAGGACCTCGGCCTCCACCGAAACCGCGGTGGTCATCGCGCACCCGCGGGCAGCCGCAGCTGGCGCGGCACGTCGAGGCCGTACAGCGAGGCCGCGTTGAGCCCGAGGATTTTCTTCTTCTGCTCGACTGTCAGCGCCGGGTACTCCGGCAGGTCCTCGGGGATCTGGAAGTCGACGAACCGCTCGACGAGCCACTTCGGCGTCCACAGCGCGTAGTCGCTCGAGAAGAGGATCCGGTCCTCGCCGATCCAGTAGAGCAGCTCCCCGATGATCTGCGCGAAGTACTTCGGCCGGCTGTGGATGAACGGCATCGCGACCGCGAGCCCGCCGTAGACGTTCGTCTCCTGCGTGGCGATCCAGCAGAAGTCCTCCAGGCGCGGCAGGCCGACGTGCTCGACGATGAAGTTCAGCTCGGGGTAGTCGGTGGCGACCTTGTCGATGTCCGCGACGTCGAAGGCGTCCCGGTCGAGCGGGCGGATCGTCGGTCCCTTGTGGACGTGGATGTTCTTGATCCCGAGTTCGGCGGCGGTCTCGAGGTACCGGCGCGACCACGGGTCGTCGAGCTTGTAGCCGCGCGAATCCCCGTGCCACTCGGCCGTGTACAGCTTGACGCCCTTGAGGTTCATCCGCTCGGCGTCCCGGCGGAGCTGGTCCAGGCCGGCCTGCTCGAACCGGGGGTCCCAGTTGTGGTTGTAGGTCAGCTTCCCCGGGTTCCGCGCCACCAGCTCGAGCGCCTCTTCGGTCTGCCCGAAGCCGTTCTTGTAGAACGCGCCCAGCCGGGCGGGCTGGAAGATGGCGTGGTCGACGTAGCCGTCCTGGAAGAGGTCCTTCATCAGGCGGTCGCCGCCGTAGTAGGTGTAGGTGTCGTAGTCCCAGACGACTTCCTCGGGGCTGAGGTTGCGGTGGTAGTCGTAGAAGCAGTCGATGAACTGCTTGCCGTGGACGTTGAGCTGGTTTTCGGCCCGCGCGTCCCAAAGTGCGATGTGTGCGTCGACGATGAAGTACTGCTCGCCGTCCTTCTCGTACATCCTCATCCCTTCGTGTCTGGTGGGTGACCGTGGTGGCGGGGCTCTGCCGAGCACCCGCCACCACGGCCGGAACTGCGCGGCGTCAGCCGTGTGCCGAAAGGTCGAAACCGATGTACTCGGCGGCGTCCTCGGGGTTGGCGAAGAGCAGGGTGCGGTCGTCGAGGTGCACCATGCGCCCGTAGTGGGTGGAGCTGATCTCCTCGAAGATCGAGCCGTCGAACGGCTGCCCGAGCGCGTCGGTCAGCTCGTCGTAGTCGAACTCGAGCAGCCGCGTGCCATCGACCCGGATCATCGACGGGTACTCGACGAGCTCGACGCCGTCCTTGGCGCCCATCACGTCCGCGACGACACGCCCGATCGGCGTGTTCATCAGCGTGACGCCGCACATGTTCGACGAGCCGGCCTGGGAACCGAACTGCATGGGACCGCTCACTTTTCCAACTCCTTCGGAACGTCGAGCCCGATCTCCTCGAGCAGCTGGGTGAACTTCTCCTTGGTCGCGGCGAGCGAGTCGGCGAAGGTCCGGGTCTTCTCGGCGGGCTGCGACCAGATCGGCTGCAGCGCGTGCGCGGCGTCCAGGCACCGGGGCACCCAGGTCGAGAGCCACCGGCCGAACAGCTCCTTGTTGCCGTCGGCGAACTGCTCGTCGCGGGTGAGCAGGCGGAACAGCGCGCGGGTGTAGGCGAGGTCGCGGCTGTAGTCGTGCTCGCCCGTGCCGACGAGGGTCGGGGTGATGTAGTCGCCGTTCTTGGCGGAGATCTGCATCACCAGCTCCGACCGGAAGAGCTGGCCGACGAGCTGCTCGAAGACGACGTTGGTGGCGAACAGCAGCTCGGCCCAGTCGCCGACGGCGGTCAGCTCCTCGACGACGCGCCGGGTGGGCTGCCACTCCTCGGCCGACTGCCAGACCTCCTTGTGGACGCCGCCGTCGAAGGTGCCGAGCGACTCGGCCAGGTCGAGGTTGAACAATGCGAGGTCCTGGGCGAAGCGCATCTTGTGCGCGGCGTTCACCGCGACCGCGGTGTTGATCATGTTCGTCGGGCCCGACCGCTGGATCGAGGTGAACACGTGCAGCGCCATCCCGTTCTCGGCGTGCATCCAGGCGCCGAGGTTGCGGGCGATGAACTTCTGCCAGGCGGGGTTCCAGCCGTCGTAGGCGTTGGCGCGCTTGGCGTTCTCGAGCCCGAGCGCGACCTGCCGGACCACCGCGGAGTTGTTGCGGTAGAGGGTCTGCTCCCACTCCTCGTTCGGGTCGAGGAAGGCGTGCCAGTTCGAGGACTTCGCCTGGGTCCACTCCTGCGGGTAGCCGCCGGGCCCGTCGCCGAAGCCGTAGATCCAGCCCTGGGAGAGGTGGCGTTCGGGGTCGGGCTGCACGTCGACGGTCACGTCCTCGTACACCGTCGCCCGCAGCTTGGCCGGCTTGAAGTACGAGTACGCGCGGCTCTTGGAGCTCGGGAACTCCAGCGCGCCGGCTTCGGAGTCGGTGAACTCCACCTTCGGGAAGCTGCGCACCTTCGGCGCGGGTGATGCCATGTGCTGTCTCCTCTGACTAGTCGTCGTTGACCGAGGTCGTGAACTTGTCGTAGAACACCTGGTCGTCCGGAACTCCTTGGCGTGCGGCCAGTTCGAGCGCGGCGTCGACCATCGGCGGCGGGCCACACAGGTAGACCTCGCTGCGGTGCAGTTCGGGCTCCCGCGCTTCGACGACGTCGGTGACCATGCCCGCGGCCGCCGTCACGTCGAGCGCGTCGCCGCCGTCGCCGGATTCGGACAGGGCGACGACGAACCCGAAGTCCGCCAACCGCTCGCCCAACGCGCGGATCTCGTCGAGGTAGAAGAGGTCCGCGGGGGTGCGGGCGCCGTAGTAGAAGCGGATCCGGCGGGTGTCGCCGGTTTCGCTCAGGTGCCGCAGCAAGGCGAGCACGGGGGCCATCCCGGCCCCGCCCGCCAGGAGCACCAGCGGCAGCACGTGCCCCTTCTTGAGGGTGAAGTTGCCGTACGGGCCGCGCAGGTCGATCGGGTGACCGGCCTCGATGCCGCTCTCGAGCAGCGACGAGAACTTCCCGCCCGGGTACTTCTTGATGACGAATTCGACGTGGTCCGTTGTGGACGGTGTGGTCGCCATCGAGAAGGACCGCTTTTCTTCGGTGCCCGGGATGGTCAGCTCGGCGTACTGCCCCGGCTTGAACTCCAGCGCCGCGGGTTCGACCGGCTTGAGCTTGAGGCCGACGATGTCGTGCGTGTGCTCGACGATCTCGACGACCTCGGTCCGGACGTCCTGCAGTGGTGCGGAGTTGAGCAGTTCCTCCTCGTCGAAGTTCAGCAGCTCGATGGTGCAGTCGCTGAAGGCGTGCGCGCGGCAGAGCAGCACGTAGCCTTCTTCGACCTCGGCGTCGTTGCAGGCGAACGTCGAGTACCGCTCCATCTGGATTTCGCCGTCCAGGACGTAGGACTTGCACGCCGAGCACTGGCCCTCACGGCAGCCGTGCATGAGGTGGATGCCCTGGCGGAAGGCGGCGTCGAGGATCTTCTCGTCCTCACCGACTTCCATCTCGATGTCGACCGGTTCGAAGGAGATGCGGTGCTTGTCGGCCATGGGTGTCTCGATTCTCGGGAACGGACGACGGCGGCGGGCGCCGCCGTCGTCCGCGGGTCCTCGGGCCGTCAGGCGACCGTGACGTTGGGGTTGGCGCGGTAGGCCGCCGCCCACTGCTCGCGCTCGGCGTCCGACATCTGGTTGAGCGTCACGTTCGGGCTGCCGAACTGGATGCCCTTCAGGTCGTCGAGCGTCCACAGCTTCTTGGGGTCGTCGAGGTCCAGGTGCGGCTGCGGGATCAGGGTCTTGCCGTCGTCGCGGACGTACCCGAGGTCCTTGACGATGTCGGCGAGATCCCGGCCGTGGTGCAGCGTCTCCCACTCGCGCTGCCCGGTGAGCCGGCCCATGTTCGGCGTGGCCCGGCCCTCGTACTCCGGCCGGAACGCGACCTTGTCGGTCCAGGCGCAGGTCTCCGAGCAGTAGGTCCGCCACTGGTCGTCGACCTTGTCGACCACCAGGTCCTCGCGGACCAGGCACGGCACCATGCACGTCCAGCAGCGGTGCGGGTACTCGTAGCCGACGTCCTCGAACGCGATCGGCTTGTTGCGGCCCGGCCGGCTCAGCCGGTTGTAGGCTTCCCACCACTTGCCGAACTGGTCGTACCAGCCCGGGTACTTGTGCTCGAACCACTCGAAGTCGGCGTCGGTCATGCCATCGATCCGCCAGTAGTTCACCGGCCAGCCGGTGGCGAAGAACTGCGCGACGCGGTGGACGTAGAACTTGTTCGTGATCCGGTTCCACGCCTCCTCGACGAGGTCGTGCGGGATCACGAGACCGTACTTCTCCAGCGGCAGCAGGTAGCTGCGGTAGTAGTCGTCGTAGATCCACCGGCGCCACATCTCGGCGTAGGACTCGCGGTCCTTGCGGCGGTCCTTGGTGCCGTACTCGATGAAGGTGCCGATCGCGGCGTCGACGACGCAGTGGTTGTTCCACCACGCGTAGCGCAGGTCGCGCTCGAGCAGCGGGCGGTTGCGCTCGTCGGCCAGCGCCATCAGCAGGATCGAGTAGCCGTTGCTGATGTGCCGGGACTCGTCGGACTGCACCGAGTGGAACACCGTCGGCAGCAGGTAGTCGCCGTTGGCCGCCGCCTCGTCGGGCATCGCGACGAACAGCGTGTTGGTGAACGCCGTTTCCGCGACGACGGTCAGGTAGATGTTCGCCGCGGTGATCGCGTCACCGGTGATGAACCCCTCGCCGAACTGGCGGCCGATGGTGCCCGCGTAGTTGTTCGCGAACGCCTTCTCGGTGATGTCGAAGCCCGCCGGGTCGATGTAGTTGTTCATGTACAGCTTCTTGAGGTTCATCTGGATCGTCGAGTGGCGGACCTCGTCGATCATCTGCACCGCGAGTCCGTTGTGGATCTCGGGGTTCGGCACCGCGTCGATCGCCATCGGCATCGCGCGGGCGGCCGAGATCTCCGGGAACGGGATGATCGAGAGGAACAGTTTCTGCCACTCGAGCCAGCGCTGCTGCACCTGCCGGAACATGTTCCCGCGGATCGCGCCGTCCATCGCGCCGAAGACCCGGTTGTCCTTCTCCTCCTCCATCGGGAAGTAGGAGCGCATGATCTGCTTCAGCGGGTCCTTTTTGGGCGCCTTCTCGAACGTGTAGTCCGTCCCGAAGCGGGTGGCCGGCGTGGCGAACGTCGGCTCCCACGACAGCTCGGTGATCTTGTTGTGCGCTTTGGTGAGACTCTGCCTGCTCAAAATCGGCCTCCTCGAAACCGGGGTCTCTCAGCCCGGCCGGTCGTCTGACGGAGGAGAGTGTGTTGCGGATCGCATCCGGGTTCTGTCTCAATGTGAGATGGAGCGGGCCGCGGTTCTGAGCGACGATGTCGGGCACGGGCAGGGCCACCACACTGCCCGAGGGCACCGACCGTCAAAGGAGACGCTGGTGACGACGCGAGAAGACCGGCCGATGCGCGACCTGCGGGAGATGTTCCTGTCCTCCCCGCTGCCCGAGGTTCCCGGCGTGCGGGACGTCATCAGCGCCTCCTGGCGCCGGGCGGTCGAGAACCGCGTCGCCGCTGACGCCCCTGACCCGGTTTTCGTCACCGACCGCGACGAAGAGAGCCTGCTGGCGCACTGCGCGACACCCGTTCTAGCGAACCTTTCGGAGGAGATGGCCAACCACCCCGTGGCGATCCTGCTGACGGACGCGAACGGTCTCGTGGTCAGCCGCGTGAGCACCGACGGCGCCTTGACCTCCGGGCTGGACAGCATCTCGCTCGCGCCCGGCTACAGCTACGCCGAGGAGTCGGTGGGGACCAACGGGATCGGCACCGCGCTCGAATGCCAGAAGTCGGTCCTGGTGTCGGGTTTCGAGCACTTCAACAGCAGCCTCACCGAGTTCGAGTGCGCGGGCGCGCCGATCATTCACCCGATCCGGGGTCACCTGGCCGGGGTGCTCGACCTGACGTCCTGGGCGGACACGTCCGGCCCGCTGCTCTTGACGCTGGCGCGCACGACGGCCAAGCGGATCGAGGAGGCGATGCTGGCCAACACCGGCGCGCGGGAGCTCACCCTCTTCCGCGAGTACCTCGCGTCCTGCCAGCGCGGCTCCGGGGCGATCCTGGCCGTCAACCAGGACGTCGTGATGGTCAACAGCCACGCCGAGGAGCTCTACGACGTGACCGACCGCGCCGCGCTCATCACCCACACGGCGGACCTGGTCGGGTCGACGAAACCGGTGACCGTCGTCGCCGACCTGCCGTCGGGCACCATCGCCCGGTTGGAGTACCGGCCGGTCTACAGCGGCACGACGCTCGCCGGCGGCGTGTTCCGCGTCAAGAACCAGGCCCACTCCCGCCGCCGGGCCGCCCGCAAGGACCTGCAGCTCCCCGGCCTGGTGGGCGCCAACCCGCAGTGGCGGCAGGCGTGCGCCACGGCCGACGGCAGCTTCGCCGACGGGAGCTGGCTGGCCCTGAGCGGCGAAAGCGGCGTCGGCAAGACGGCGATGGCACGGGCGGTCGCGGTCCGGCACGGGCGCCGTCCGGTGCTCGTCGACTGCACGGCCGTCGCGGACGGCTACGACGAGTGGGTCGAGGACCTGGCCGACGACGTGACCCGCGGCGAACCGCCGGTGGTCGTCATCCGGCGCGCCGACGCCCTCACCGAGGACGGCCTGCACCGGCTCACCGACCTGTTGACCAGCTGGCAGGGCGCGCCGCCGGACCAGGCGCCGGCCTGGGTCGTGGCGACGCTCGGTGACGAACCGGCGAACCCGGACGTCCAGGGCCGCCTGATGCCGTTCTTCGCGCACACGGTCGAGGTCCCGCCGCTGCGCCACCGGCTCGACGACCTGCAGCGCCTGGTCCCCCACCTGCTCGCGCGCCACGCGGCGAACCGGCCGCTGACGGTGTCGGACCGTTGCCTGCGCCAGCTGATGCGGCTCCCGTGGGCGGGCAACGTCCGCCAACTGGACCAGGTGCTCGCCGACGCCGCCCGCCGACGCCGGAGCGGCACGATCGAGGTGACGGACCTCCCGGCGGAGTGCCGCACGTTCACCCGCCGCCAGCTGACGAAGCTGGAGTCGATCGAGCGCGACGCGATAGTCCGCAGCTTGGCGGCCAACCGAGGCAACAAGGAACACGCGGCGGCGGACCTGGGCATGTCCCGGGCGACGATCTACCGCAAGATCCGCGCGTTCGGCATCGTGGCGGACCATGCGTAGCCCGGCAGCCTACCGCCGTTCGCGGACACCACAGTGGACGGTCGACCGTCCACTGTGTCCAGCACGGCACGCCGCTTCGACACTGGGCACCGCATCCGGCCGCAGACCTCAGGCGACCCCTTCCCGCGGTTCGCCTGCGACCCCGGCGCCGGGATACCCAGCTTCATGGACCGCCTCGGCTTCGACCGCGCCGACATCATCGAGATGGCCACGACGACGAGCGCGGAGGCGCTGGGCATCGGCAATACAACCGGGCAACTCGCACCAGGTCTTTCAGCGGACCTGCTGGTCACCGCAGGCGACCCGCTCGCCGACCTGGTCAACTTGCGCGCGCTGCAGCTGGTGGTCGTCAGGGGGCAGAGCGTCTCGGTGGCGGCCGAGTGACAGACTCGAGCGCGGAACGTCACCGGACGAGAGGAAACGCCATGCCGGTGAGGGCTGTCGTCCTCGACATCGGCGAGACCGTGCTCGACGACACGCGCGAGTGGCACGCCTGGGCCGACTGGATCGGCGTCGGCCGGCACACGTTCTCGACCGTACTGGGCGCGGTCACGGCGACGGGGCGGGACAACGCCGAGACGTTCCGGTACTTCAAGCCGGACTTCGACGTGGCCGCCGAACGGCAACGTCGAGAGGAGACCGGTAACGGCGAGCGGATCGAGGAGTCCGATCTCTACCCGGACGTCCGGCCCGCGCTCGCCGAGCTTCAGGCCCGCGGGTTCTGGGTCGGGCTGGCCGGCAACCAGACCGCCAAGGCGGGGAGCCTGCTCCGCAAACTCGACCTCCCGGTCGACGCCATCGCGACCTCCGCCGAATGGGGCGTCGCCAAGCCGGATCCGGCCTTCTTCGGGCACGTCGTCGAGCTGGCCGGCGTCGCTCCCCACGAGCTCCTGTACGTCGGCGACCACCGCGACAACGACGTGGTCGCGGGGCACAGCGCCGGGCTGTGGACCGCCTTGATCCGGCGCGGCCCATGGGGACGCCTGTGGGCCGATGACCCCGCAGTGCAGGCGAACGCCGACTGGGTCATCGACTCGCTCACTGAGCTGCCCCGGCTGATCGCGAGAACTTGATAAACGGCAAGTGCGGATCGAGGCTAACCTCGATCCACACGCGTGGGGTTATGGTAAGTGTCCGAGGACCGAGTTGATCTATAATCCCACTTTAAGTTTAGCCACGAACCTGCAGCTTGAGTGACTCCACAGAAGTACTACAGCGCAGAGTGATCGAGCCACCTTGATCGGCGAAGCACACGGCGTCGACTTGCAAAGTCTTGCAATCGCGCCGCCTGGACAACGGGAGCACGTTGTCGATCGGACTGCATTGGAAGACTTGGCAGTCAATTCGACTCGGCGGTTTGGCGCAACGTCCGTGACAAGCCGAGCGCGGCCGTCCGAACTGCCGGGGCCAAGTGCGCCGGGCGGAATTGCTCGCGTGGGACTGCCACCGACAGCGCCGCGACGGCGACCGCTCCGCTGAACACCGGGGCCGCGATGCAGCTCACGCCGAGCGCGGCTTCCTGCTCTTCGTAAGCCAGGCCGGACACCTGCGTCTGCTCCAAGGCCGTGCGCAGCCGGACCGGGTCGGTGATCGAAGCCGGCGTCAGCTGCGGAAGGGGATCCGCGAGAATCGCCTCCGCCAGTGACGGCTCGGAGAACGCCAGCAGGGCCTTGCCGATCGCCGTGCAGGTGAGCGGGAGCCGGCCACCGATGCGGGACGGCAGCGGGACCGCGTCGTGGCCGTGGATGCGCTCGAGGTATACCACTTCGCGATCCTCGCGGATTCCGAAGTGGACGGTCTGGCGGGTGCTCTCGAACAGGTCCTGCAGGAACGGCAAGGCGGCCTCGCGGAGGTCCTGACGGCGGGGCACGAGCG
The DNA here is from genome assembly GCF_010550475.1 of Amycolatopsis sp. SID8362. NCBI lineage: Bacteria > Bacillati > Actinomycetota > Actinomycetes > Pseudonocardiales > Pseudonocardiaceae > Amycolatopsis > Amycolatopsis sp. SID8362. Next base: position 7,399 of record NZ_JAAGNB010000821.1, on the reverse strand, counting down.
AACCCAGCTCGAACAGCGCGCCGCCCAACCGGTAGCGATCGCCCGCGCGCTCCAGGAACCCGAGGCGGACCAGGTCGCCGGCCAGGCGGAACGCCGTCGTCTTGGTCAGTCCCGCCCGGGCTGCCAGTTCCGTCAGGCGGAACGCGCCACCATGCGGCCGGTAGACGTCCAGGACAGCGGCCGCCTTGTCCAGCATGTTGCCATTCTCGCTGTTCCGTGTCACGGGACAAACTTTGGCACACCCCCGGACCACGGCCTATACCTGGCGGGTCACGATCCCTGCTCCGGAGGTCCCCGATGAACGAGGCCGTCCCCAAGGCCGCCGAGGTGCTCGCGGCCGCGGCCGCCACTGCCACGCCCTGTCCGCCGATCCGCGATCTGTTCGCCGACGACGACCTCGACGCGGCCTACGCCGTCCAGCGGCTCAACACCGAGCGCGTGCTCGCGGCCGGGCATCGCCTGGTCGGGCGCAAGATCGGCTTGACCTCACCGGCCGTGCAGCGCCAGCTCGGCGTCGACCAGCCCGACTTCGGCGCGCTGTTCTCCGACATGGCCCTCCCCCACGGCGGGACCGTCCCGGCCGGCCGGCTCCTGCAGCCCAAGGTGGAAGCGGAGATCGCCTTGGTCCTCGGCGCCGACCTGCCCAGCCCGGACTGCTCGGTCGCCGACGTCCGCGCGGCCACCGCGTTCCTCGCGCCCGCGCTGGAGATCGTCGACAGCCGGATCGCGGGCTGGGACATCACCATCGTCGACACGATCGCCGACAACGCCTCCTCCGGTCTGTTCGTCGTCGGCGACCCCCGCGAGGCCGACATCGAGCCCGCCGACGTCGAGATGCAGCTCCACCGCGGCACTGAACTCGTTTCGCAGGGCACCGGCCGCGACTGCCTCGGCGACCCGCTCAACGCCGCCGCCTGGCTCGCCACCACCCTCGCCCGGCGCGGCGAGCCCCTGCGCGCCGGCGACACCGTCCTCACCGGCGCGCTGGGTCCGATGGTCCCCGTCGCCCCCGGCGACGTCTTCACCGCCCGGATCTCCGGCCTCGGCGAAGTCACGATCCGCTTCGAGGGAGAAGCCGCATGAGCGCGAAAGTCGCCGTCATCGGCTCGGGCAACATCGGCACCGACCTGATGATCAAGGTCCTACGGTTGTCGGACCAGCTCGAGATCGCGGCCATGGCCGGGATCGACCCCGATTCCGACGGTCTCGCCCGCGCTCGCCGCTTCAAAGTCGCCACCACCCACGAAGGCGTCGACGGCCTCGTCCGCCTGGACGAGTTCGCCGATGTCGGGTACGTCTTCGACGCCACCTCAGCGGGCGCGCACCGACGTCACGACGAGGTCCTGCGCGGCCTCGGCCGCACCGTCATCGACCTCACGCCCGCCGCGCTCGGGCCCTACGTCGTCCCGCCGGTCAACCTCGGCGAGCACCTCGACGCGCCCAACGTCAACATGGTCACCTGCGGCGGTCAGGCCACCATCCCGATCGTGGCCGCGGTCGGCGCGGTGACGCCGGTGCACTACGGCGAGATCATCGCTTCCATCTCGTCCCGCTCGGCGGGTCCGGGTACCCGGGCCAACATCGACGAGTTCACCGAGACCACCGCGTCCGCGATCGAGAAGGTCGGCGGTGCCACCCGCGGCAAGGCCATCATCGTCCTGAACCCGGCCGAACCGCCGCTCATCATGCGTGACACCGTGCACTGCCTGGTGTCCGAAGTAGACACCGAAGCCGTCACGGCGTCCATCGAGGAAATGGTCGGCCGCGTACAGGCTTACGTGCCGGGTTACCGGCTCAAGCAGAAGGTCCAGTTCGCCACCGTGCCCGCCGACGACCCGCTGCACCGGCTGGTACCGGCCGGCGAGGCGGTGAAGGTGTCGGTGTTCCTCGAAGTCGAGGGCGCCGCCCACTACCTGCCCGCCTACGCCGGGAACCTCGACATCATGACCTCGGCCGCGCTGCGGACCGCCGAACGCATGGCCGCCCGGCAGGAGGCACTCCGATGACCGACCTGTACATCCAAGACGTCACCCTGCGGGACGGCATGCACGCCATCCGGCACCGCTACACCGTCGAGCAGGCGCGCGCGATCGCCGGCGCCCTCGACGAAGCCGGCGTCGCCGCCATCGAAATCGCCCACGGCGACGGGCTTTCCGGCTCAAGCATCAACTACGGCGTCGGCGCGCACACCGACTGGGAATGGATCGAAGCGGTCTGCGACGTCACCCGCACCGCCATCCCCACCACGCTCCTGCTGCCCGGCATCGGCACCGTGAGCGACCTGCGCCAGGCCCACCGGCTCGGCGTCCGGTCGGTCCGGGTCGCGACGCACTGCACCGAAGCCGACATCTCCGCCCAGCACATCGGCGCCGCCCGCGAACTCGGGATGGACGTCGCCGGGTTCCTGATGATGTCCCACATGGCCGAGCCGGACGAGCTGGCGAAGCAGGCCAAGCTGATGGAGTCCTACGGCGCCGCGTGCGTCTACGTCACCGATTCCGGCGGCCGGCTCACCATGGACGGCGTCCGCGACCGGGTGCGCGCCTACCGGGACGTCCTCGACGCGGACACCCAGATCGGCATCCACGCCCACCACAACCTCGCCCTCGGCGTCGCCAACAGCGTGGTCGCGGTGGAGAACGGCGTGGTCCGGGTCGACGCTTCCCTGGCGGGCCAGGGCGCGGGTGCGGGCAACTGCCCGCTGGAGGCGTTCATCGCGGTGGCCGACCTGATGGGGTGGGACCACGGCTGCGAACTGTTCCCGCTCATGGACGCGGCGGACGACCTGGTGCGCCCGTTGCAGGACCGCGAGGTCCGGGTCGACCGCGAGACGCTGAGCCTGGGCTACGCGGGGGTGTATTCCAGCTTCCTCCGGCACGCGGAGGCAGCGGCGGTGCGTTATGGCCTGGACACCCGGGCGATCCTCGTCGAGGCCGGCCGGCGCGGCATGGTCGGCGGGCAGGAGGACATGATCACCGACATCGCGCTCGACCTAGCGGGCTAGCGCGGGAAGCACCCGGCCGGCGACGTCGGCGGTCAGCTGCCGCGGCAGGTCGTAGGAACCGACGTGCTGCAGCAGCACCGCCGACACGCCGGCCCGGTCCAGTTCGCGCAGCCGCGCCGCGATCTCGTTCTCGGTGCCGTACAAGCAGAACCGCCGGGCGAACAGCTCGGCGGCGTTGTCGTCCACAAGGGACTCACAAGCCCGGACCGCGGCGTCCCAGGACTCGGCGTGCAGCAGATCCGGACGCAGTTCCGGCAGCCGCTCGGGCACACGCACCCGGACGCCGGCTTCCTCGAGGAACGCCGCCCCGCCGTTGGCCGCGATGCTCAGGCACACCGGCTTCAGCTCGCGCGCGTCCCGCCGCACGGAGTCCGTGACGCGGCAGAACGCCGACACGGTGACCGGCACGGACCCGCCCGCCGCCACCTGCCGCATCGCGGCCGCCAAGGGCTCCGGAGCAACTCCGGAAAGCAGGATCGCGCCGTCCGCGACTTCCCCGGCCAGCCGTAGGTTCCGGGGTCCGCTCGCCGCGAGGTGCAGCGGCACGGCCACCGGGTCGCGCAGCCGCGACCGCACGCCACCGAAGTCGACCTCGTCACCGGCCAGCAACGTCCGTAGCACCTGAAGCCCGGCACGCAGCCCGGACCGGGTCGACGGGGCCAGCCCGGCCGGGACGACCGAGCTGTTGCCCACGCCGACGCCGAGCACGAACCGGCCGGGCGCCAGCTCGGCCACGGTCCGCGCCGCACCGGCCACCACCGAGGGGTGGCGGGTCACGACGTTCGTCACCGCCGTGCCCAGTCCGATCCTCGACGTGCCCACGGCGGCCGCGGCCGCTGTGGCGAAGACGTCCCGCCACAGCAGCTGCGAGTCCGGGAACCAGACGTCGTCGAACCCCAGGCGCTCGACCTCCTGGACGAAGGCCACCAGCTCGGGCAGCGGCGCGCACGGCGGAACCCGGACGCCGATCCTCACGCCGCCGGCGCCCCGGACGCCTCACGGAGGATCTCCGGTTGCTCGGACGGGGCGGGCCGCAGCAGCAGCCCGCCGACCGCGGTCACCGCCCATGCCGCCGCCATGTACGCGGCGACGGACACCCAGGTACCGGTCGACTCCAGCAGGGACGCGCTGATCGCGGGGGCGAAGGCGTTGCCGAAGATCGTGCCGAGGGTGAACCCGATCGCCATCCCGCTGAACCGCAGCGAAACCGGGAACGCCTGCGAGAAGAAGACCGGGAACATCGCGAAGTTGCCGGCGTACCCGGCGAACAGCAGCGCGAAGCCGAGGAACATCAGCCAGGGGTTCGCCGTGTTCAGCAGGGGGAACCAGGCGAACGGGAGCACGACCATCGACGCGGCGGTGGTGACGAAGACCGTCTTCGGCCCGATCCGGTCGGCCAGCCTGCCGTACAGCGGCGCGCCGATCACGACCACGAACAGCCCGGGCAGCAGGACGTCGAGCATCGCCGACGTGCTCAGGCCCAGCTCGGTCTTGCCGTACGTCAGCACGTACACCGAGCTCACGGTGATCGTGACACCCGCGCCCAGCGTCGCCAGCGTCACCAGGACGACCGTGCCGCCGCACTTGCGCAGGACGTCCACCAGCGGCAGCTTGTGCACGGCGCCGGTGTCCTTGACATCCGCGAACTCCGGGCTCTCCCGCAGGCCGAGCCGGATCACCAGGCCGGCGACCACGAGCAGCACGCTGACCAGGAACGGGATCCGCCAGCCCCAGGCGACCAGGTCGGCCTCGGGCAGCCGCGCCACGAGCAGGAACATCGCGTTGGCCAGGATGGTCCCGACCGCGGTGCCGGTGTTGAGGATGCCGCCGAAGAACCCGCGCCGGTGCTTCTCGGCGTGCTCGACGGTGAGCAGGACGGCGCCGCTGGACTCACCGCCGAGCGACACACCCTGCACGATCCGCAGCGCCACCAGCAGGATCGGCGCGGCGATGCCCCAGGTGCCGTACGACGGGAGCAGCCCGATGGCGGTGGTCGCGATGCCCATCATCATCAGCGTGGTGACCAGAATGGACTTGCGGCCCATCCGGTCGCCGAGGTGCCCGAACAGCAGGGCGCCGAACGGGCGCGCGACGTAGCCGACCCCGAAACTGGAGAGGGAGATGAGCGTGCCCACCACCGGATCGGCCGCGGGGAAGAAGATCTTCGGGAACAGCAGTGACGCCGCCAGGCCGTAGACGAAGAAGTCGTAGAATTCGACGGTGGTGCCGAACCACCCGGCCAGCGCGGCCCTGGACTGTTGCCGTTGTGGTTGTGTCATAGCTGCCTCCGGAAGAGCCGGTCGAGTTGCCGTACTTTGGTTGGTGTGCCGGGACATCGGCAACGCGCGGGTTCAATCAGCGGACCGGCGCAGGAAGGGCAGCACCACCGCCGCGACCTCCTCGGCCTTGTCCTCCATGAGCGCGACGGTGCCGCCGTCGATCACGGCCCGCTCCACGACGGCGGCCGCGGTCAGGTTCCGTTCCAGGGAAGCCAAGGCGGGCAAGGCGAACGGGTCGTCGCTCCCGCCGAGGAGCAGAACGGGGGCACGTACCTCGCCGATCCGCCGTTCCATTTCGTACCGCGCGCACGCCAGGTGGCCTTCGCGCGGATCGACGCCGGGCGCCAGCGCGTCCCTGACGAACCGGTCGAGCAGCGCGGTCGCCGCCTCCGGGTAGTGGGGCCGCCGTTGCTCCCACCACGTGAGCAGGTGGCCGCCGCCGGGTTCGCGAGCGGCGTCGTCGACACCAGGACCGTCCACATGCGACGCACGGTAACCCGCGTCCGCCCACGGCGTCGACGACAGGACCACGGCCGTGACCCGCTCGGGCGCCGCGGCGGCCAGCTCGACCGCCACCACGCCACCGGTGTGGTGCCCGAGCACCGCCGTGCGGTCCACGCCGAGGGCGTCCAGCGCCGCGAGAACGCCGTGGGCGTAGTCCTCGATGCGCTGGGGCGCGGGCAGCGGCGTGCTGTTGCCGAACCCCGGCATGTCGAGCGCGAGCACCCGGTGGTCCCCGGCCAGCGACGGCTGGAGTTCGCGGAACTCGTCGAGCGAGCGCGGGGTCTGGTGCAGCAGGAGCACGGCGGGGCCGATCCCCTGCTCCGCGTAGTGCACCTGCCCGCCGGGGACCGTGGCGTAGCCGTATCGCACCGTCGTCATGCGGCTCCCTGTGTGGTCGGAACGAACGTGTCCGGGAGTGTTCGCCCTCACCGCCGGTCGGCCCACGCCCGCGGTCCGCCTACCGAACCGGGTAACCGGACCGTTTCACGACGGGGACGGCCGGAAACCCGCCGGTAACGGACGGTGACGTCCGCTGGACTTGGATCTTTCCGGGTGGTGATAATCGCAAGCCGCGAGGAGGTGCCATGTCCACCGAGGACGACGGCCGGCCCAATTCGGTGCTCGGCAAGGCGCAGCTGCTGCTCGGCGCCTTCGAATCCGGCGCCTACCAGCTGGGCTTGAGCGATCTGAGCCGCCGGTCCGGCGTGCCGAAGGCGTCGGCGTACCGGCTGGCGCAGGAGCTGGTCGAGTGGGGCCTGCTGGAGCGCCGCGGCGACTGCTACCAGCTCGGGCTGCGGGTGTTCGAACTCGGCCAGCGGGTACCGGCGTCGGCGGTGCTGCGCGCGGTCGCGCGGCCGGCGCTGGCCGACTTGTTCGCGGCCACCCGCGCGACGATCCACCTGGCCGTCCTCGACGGCGCCCACGTGCTGTTCCTGGAGAAGGTCGCCGGCGAGGCGAACATCCACTCGCACTCCCGCATCGGCGGCCGCCTGCCCGCCTCGGCCACGGCGACGGGCAAGGTGCTGCTGGCCACCTCCCCCGACGTCGATGAGCAGCTGGCCCGGTTCGACGAAGCCGGGCTGACACACCTGACCTCCCGCACGGTGTCCTCGGTGGACGATCTGCGCAAGCAGCTGACCGTGGTCCGGGCGAAGGGGTTCGCGTTGGAGATCGAGGAGACGATGCCCGGGGTCGGCAGCCTCGCGGTACCGATCACCGGCGCGGACGGCACGGTCCACGCGGCGGTGTCGACGACCGCACCGGTCTCCCGGCTGGCACCCAAGCGCCTGCTGCCGGAGCTGCGCACGGCCGCGGCCGCCATCGCGCGGGCGCTGGACCGGGCGCTGCTCACCGCGTCCGAGGTGCGCAACGAGCCGTTCACGGTCGTGCAGGCCCCGCCGAAGCGCGCGGCCGGCTGACCTGGTTGGGCCGCGCGCGATGCACCGCCACCGGCGAAGCGGGCGATGGCGAGCAGGCCGCCGGTGATGCCGGGTGCGGGCAGCTGGCTGACCTCGTCGGGCCGCGCGCAAGCGCCAAAGCGGGCAGCAGGCTGGCCTGGTCGGTCCGCAGCCGCGATCGCGCGAGCGCCGAAACACGCTGCCGGCTGACCTGG
>NZ_JAAGNB010001834.1:0-2921 GCF_010550475.1 Amycolatopsis sp. SID8362 | reverse complement strand
CTGGCCGACCGGCGGCCGCCGTCGCGGGTGCTGCTGCTGGACGGCATCACCACCCCCGCGAACGTCGGCATGATCCTGCGGACGGCGACCGCCGCCGGGCTCGAGGGCGTGATCGTGCCGCGCCGCGGCGTCGCGGCGCTGGACCCGCTGGTGGTCAAGGCTTCGGCCGGGGTCGCCTTCCGCGCCCCGGTGCTGCGCTGCGGCTCGGCGCGCGAAGCGGCGGAGATGCTCGCCGAAGCGGGCTACGCGCTTTACGCGCTGGGCGCTTCGGCGCGCACCACGGTGTTCGACGTCGACCTGCCGCAGCGCGCGGCGTTCGTCCTCGGCGGCGAGACGGCCGGCGTCGGCGAAGAAGTCGGCGAGCTCGTCACGGAATGGGTGTCGATTCCCATGCCCGGCGACGTCGAGTCGCTGAACGTCTCGGCCGCCGCGGCGGTCTTGTCGTTCGAATTGGTGCGCCGAGCGCGCTGACTACTCAGCCGTCCGGGAACAACACGTTCAGTTCCGCGAGGGTCTCTTCGACCGAGCGGTGGTGCACGCCGACCATGCCCGCCTGCACGGCGCCGCGGATGTTCGTCACGGAGTCGTCGACGAACGCGCACCGCACGGCGGGCAGCCCGAGGCGGTCCGCCGCGATCAGGTAGACCGCCGGGTCCGGCTTGGCCACGCCGACCTCACCGGAAAACACCAGAGCGTCGAAATAGTCGAACATCGTGTTCTTGACCTCGGGCGACGCCCCAGGGGCGTTCGAGAGGAGCGCGGTGCGGACGCCTCGCTCGCGCGCGGCCGCCAGGTAGTCGTAGAACCGGCCGGCGTCGGGGTCGGTGAGAACTCCGGCGAAATCGACCAATAGCCCTTTCAGCACCCGGCACACCATAGCCGGGCCGCAACGCGCTGTCTCGCATAGCGCAACACTGCCGGGGAATCCCACGGTTCGGCGGATCTCGCCCGGATTGTGCGATTCCCGTCGCCTTTCCGGCCCGTTCCTGCCTCTAAGCGGTGGAGGTGGGGAAATGCCGAGTCCTGGAGGGGACGAAATGATCGAGGAACACCGGCTGCGAACGCTCATCCACTGCGAAGCGGTCAGGCGCGCGGAGGCGCCGCCGTCGGTGACGCCACTGGAACACCGCCGCGGCGGCACGCGATGTCCGGCGCCGCGGCAGCTCGAAGCGAGCGAGGTCGGCCGCGTGCTGAACATGCTGCTGGAGGCCTACGACGGCCGCCGCCCGGCGGCGCAGGTCCGCGCGCTGGTGGCCCCGGAGGTCTACGCGGGGTTCAGCGGTCCCAGCAGGACACGCCCGCGGCACCGCACGCAGACGATCCACACGTGCACCCCGGCCCCGGACGTGATCGAGGCGTGCGCCCGGGTGGAGGCGGACGGCCGCTCGTTCGCACTGGCGGCCCGCTTCACGCGGACGCCGACGGGGTGGCGTTGCGTGCGTTTCGCCCTCCTGAAGCCCCAGCGCCCGGGCCGGCCACTACGACGAGCGGCGTAGGAGGTCGTGAGTGATAAGTCGGGTTAGAACCCGACTTATCACTCACGAGCCGGGGTGGGCTCAGCGTGCGACCGGCAAGGTCGCCAAGCCGCGCAGGGTGGTTGTCGAGTTCCACTCCGGGGTGCCTGCCAGGCGCAGGTCCGGGAGCCTCCGGGCCAGTTCGCGGAGCACGATGCGGCCCTCCAGTCTCGCCAGTGGCGCGCCCAGGCAGAAGTGGATTCCCTGGCCGAACGCCAGGTGGCGGGCCGCCGGCCGGGAGGGGTTGAACTCGTCGGGATCCGGGCTCGCCGCCGGGTCGCGGTTGGCCGCGCCGAGCAGGATGATCGCCTGGCTGCCCGCCGGGACCGGGACCTCGCCCAGTGTTGTGTCGCGCAGGGCCGTGCGCGCGGTCAGCTGGACCGGGGAGTCGTAGCGCAGCACCTCCTCCACCACGCGGTCCGGGGTGTCCGCCGCGGCGCGAAGGCCGTCCGGGTGGTGCAGGAGCGCCAGGACGCCGTTGCCGATCAGGTTCGTCGTTGTCTCGTGGCCCGCGATCAGCAGCAGCGTGAGCGTCACCAGCAGCTCGCCCTCGGTGAGCACGTCGCCCGCGTCCGAGACCGCGACCAGCGCGGACAGCAGGTCCTCCCCCGGCTCGCTCCGGCGCCGGGCCGCCAGCTCGCGGAAGTAGCCGACGAACGACTGCCGGGCCTTCACCGCCGGCTCGATCGTCTCCGGGCGCTGCAGGAACGGCGGGTCCAGCGCCCGCGCCATCGCGTGCGACCAGGCCGCGAACTGCTCGCGGTCGTCCAGCGGGACGCCCAGCAGCTCGGCGATCACCTCGACCGGCAACGGCTTCGCGAGCGACGTCATCAGGTCGAAGGCACCGCCGGCGCTGTCCAGGAGCGACGCCGTGAGCTCCTCGATCCGCGGTGCCAGCCGCTCCACCATCCGCGGCGTGAACGCCTTCGCCACCAGGCGCCGCAGCCGCGTGTGGTCGGGCGGGTTCAGCGAGAGGAACGCCCGGACCACGCGTCCCGATTCGTCGACCGGCTGGTCCGGGAGGCGGTCCGCCGGATCCAGGTACTCGGGTTCCGGGTGCCCGAACGCCGGGTCGCGCAGCACCTGCGTGGCTTCGGCGAGGCCGCTGACGGCGAACATCTGCGGCGCCAGCGCGGCGACCGGCCACCGCTCACGCCACCGCGCGTAGTGCGGGTACGGGTCGGGCCGTCGGTCGGCGCCGAACAGCGCGAAGAACTCTTGCGGCTCGGCCGCGACCTGCGTCATGTGAACCCCCGTCGACGACACCGGGGCGCGCGGCTGAGCCACGCGCCCCGGTGTGCACCACCCACGTCAGCGACGCGGGCCCTTCTTGCCCTTCTTCTGCGCGTCGCGCTGCGCGGCGCGCCGATCCCGGCGGGTGCCCCCGCCGCCGCCCGCGGCCTGCGC
>NZ_JAAGNB010001776.1:0-3848 GCF_010550475.1 Amycolatopsis sp. SID8362 | reverse complement strand
CTCGGCGATCCGCGCCGCGTCGGCCCGCTTGCGGCCGGGCAGGAGCGCGGCGACCGCGGCGCGCAGGTCGGCGAGCTGCCGCTCGACGAGGGCCGCGAGGGGAGGGGAGACGGCGGCTTCGGCGTAGATCTGCGCGACCAGCCGGGCGTGGTCCTCCTCGCGGGCCATGGCGCGGATGTGCTCGAGGAACTCGCGCGCCGTCGCGGCCGTCAGCTCGGCGGGCAGCGCCTGGCTCGCCTCCTCGCAGATGGCGGTGACGATCTCGTCCTTGCCCTTGAAGTACCGGTAGATCGCGCCGACCGACAGGCCGGAGGCTTCGACGAGGTCGGTCATGGACGTCCGGGCGAAGCCGTGCGTGGCGAAGCGGGCGCGGGCCGCGTCGAGGATCTGCCGGCGGCGGGCGTCGAGGTGGGCTTGCGTGACTCTCGGCATAAAAGAACGACCATTCGTTTTTTGTGGTAACGTCCCGACCATACCCCACCGCTCGTCCCGGAGGAGACTTCCGTGCGTTACCAGGCTTTCGGCCGAAACAGCGGGTTGCGGATCTCGGAGTACGTGCTGGGCACGGCCAACTTCGGCTCGGCACCCACCGCCGCGGGCGTCGCGGGCGCGAAGGCGATCTTCGAGGACTTCGTCGCGGCCGGCGGCACCACGTTCGACGTCTCGAACATCTACCAGGACGGCGAAGCCGAGACCATCCTCGGCGACCTCGTCGGCCGCGAGCGCGACGACTTCGTGCTGATCACCAAGTACGGCGGCAGCCGGAAGGCGGCGGTCCGGCCGGGCACCACCGGCAACAGCCGCAAGACGATGATCCGTTCCCTGGAGGAGAGCCTGCGGCGCCTGAAGACCGGCTACGTCGACGTCTTCATGCCGCACTTCCCCGACGGCGTGACGCCGGTGGCGGAGATCCTCGCCGGCTTCGAGGACCTGATCCGCGCGGGCAAGATCCGCTACGGCGGGCTGTCGAACTTCCCGGCCTGGCGGGTCGCCGGCGCGGCGGTCCGGGCGGAGCTGGGCGGGCACCCGGCGCTGGCCGGCATCCAGACCGAGTACAGCCTGGCCGAGCGGTCCGCGGAACGGGAGCTGCTCCCGATGGCCGAGGCCCACGGGCTCGGCGTCGTCCTGTACTCGCCGCTGGCGGGCGGGCTGCTGACCGGGAAGTACCGGCGCGGCGAGCAGGGCAGGCTCAGCGCCCGGGAGACGGACGCCGGGAAGGCGGCGGTGGCGGACGCCGTCCTCGACGTCGCCGAGAGCGCCGGGATCGGGCCGGTCCAGGTCGCCTTGGCGTGGCTGCGCCGACGTGCTGCCGAAGCCCGGACCTCGCTGGTCCCCATCGTGGGCCCGCGCACCCCGGCCCACCTGAAGGGCTACCTCGACGCGCTGGACGTCGAACTCGCCGACGAGCACGACCGGCGGCTGACGGCGGCCGGCGCCGTCCGGCTGGGGACACCCCACGAGGACGTGGCGGCCGCGCTCGCCCACGGCGTCGACGGTGACCGGAGCCTCCTCGACGCCCCGCGTGTTCCCGTGCGGTGAGCCCGCGTCAGCCGGCGGTGAGCGCCGACCGGATGGCGCGCTCGACGATGTCTTCGAGCGCCGCCGGGATCGGCCGGTCCGCGCCGAGGTAGCGGCGCACAGCGGCGTAGGGCAGGTCGACGACGACGAGCAGGATCTCCGCCGTGCCCCGCCCGGTCGCCGCCTTGAGGTCGGTCACCAGGCGGCGGATGCGCTGGTCCCACTCGGCCTGGTCGGCCTCCCGGGCGTCCCGGCTTTCCGCGGGCCAGGCGGCGGGTTCGAAGGAGCCGAGGCCGGTCAGCAGCACCCGGGCGTCGGCCGGGTGGGCGCGGCACCAGGACACCGTCCGGCGCCCGAGCGCGACCGCCGCGGCCACCGGCTCGTCGTCGAAGAGCGGGGACAGCTCGGCGTGGAAGCTCCCCACCGCCCGGTTCCAGACGGCGGCCAGCAGCGCCGCGCGGTTGGGGAACCGGTGGTAGACGGAGCCGCTGGACACCGCGGCTTCCCGGATCACGCCGGCGATGGTGATCGCGTCGGCGCTGCCCGCGGCGAGCAGCCGGGCGGCCGCGTCGAGGATCGTCGACGTGTCGTGCACGAGGCGTGGCATGGGTTGACGATACCGAACGTGCCTCTCTAGAGTCCGCCCTCTAGAGAGCGTCGTCTAAGGAGTGCCATGCAGAGCCTCGTCGTCACCGGTCCGCGCGCCCTGGAATGGCAGGACCGGCCGGCGCCGGGCCTCGCCGCGCCCGGAGACGCGCTGGTGCGGCCGATCGCGTCGTCCGCCTGCGACCTCGACCGCCGGCTCGTGGTGTCGCCCGCGCCGTTCGAAACCCCGTTCGCCCTCGGCCACGAGGCGGTCGGCGAGATCGTCGACCTCGACGGCGACGCTTCGCCGCTGCACGTCGGCCAGCGGGTGGTCATCCCGTGGCACATCAGCTGCGGCACGTGCGAGAACTGCCGCCGCGACCTGCCGGGCGCCTGCGCTTCGGTGCCGCGCCTGGCGTCCTTCGGCACGAGCGCCGGCGGGCTTTGGGGCGGGTTGTTCGACGAGCTGGTCCGGGTTCCGTGGGCTCGTTACAACCTCACGCCCCTGCCCGCGGCCGTCGCTCCGTTCGTGGCCGCGTCGGCCGCCGACAACCTCACCGACGCTTTCCAGGCCGTCCGCCCGACCCTTGAGGTCCAGCCTGGCGCGGAAGTGCTCGTCGTCGGCGGGACGGCGAGCCTTGGGCTGTTGACTGTGCTGAGCGCCGTGGCGCTGGGGGCGGGGAAGGTCACGTACCTCGACGTCGATGCGGGGCGCTGCGCCAAGGCTGCCGCCGCTGGTGCGACGGTCGTCGCGGCTGATGCGTACCCCGACCGGCTCGAGGGGACCTTCGACCTGGTCGTGGACGCGTCTGCGGCGAGCGCGGGGTTCCGGTGTGCGTTGCTGTCGACCCGTCCGGGTGGGACGTGCGTGATCCGGTCCGTCTACTTCGGAGAGCCGCGGTTGCCGTACTTCTCCTTGTACGGCACGGGAATCAATCTCGTGGTGGGACCGCCGCATGCGAGTCCGCACGTTCCTGGGGTGCTGAAGCTGATCGGCGACGGGACTTTGGACCCGTCGCCGATGCTGGCCGGTCCGTTCGGCTACGACGACGCCGTCGGGGTGCTGCTGGACCCGCCGCCGGGGAAGCCGGTCTTCGTCCGTCCGTGAGTGGCGGCCGCGGCGATCTTGGCTGAGGTCCTTTGTGGAGTCACCTGCCGCCGGGGGGTGTCCCTATGTGGTTGTCAAGCCGCGGCTGGGGCTGGTTCGGGGTGGCGGTAGTGGGTGCCGTTGCGGAGCATGGCGTAGAGGACGTCGCAGCGGCGGCGGGCGAGGCAGATGAGGGCGGCGTTGTGCTTCTTGCCCTCGGCCCGCTTCCTGTCGTAGTAGGCGCGGCTGACCGGGTCGGACAGCGAGGCGAACGCTGCGAGGAAGAACGCGCGTTTGAGTTGGCGGTTGCCGGTCCGGGCGGGGTGTTCGCCCTTGATGCTGGTGCCGGAGCTGCGGGTGACCGGGGCGATGCCGGCGTAGGCGGCCAGGTGCCCGGAGGTCTTGAAGTTCGCGGCGTCGCCGATTTCGAGCAGGATGCGGGCGGCGGTCCTGACGCCGATGCCGGGCATCGAGGTCAGGACCCCGGCAAGAGGGTGCGCATCGAGTATCCCCTCGACCTGCTCAGCGACCTGTTTGCGTTGCTGGAGAACGGTTTTCAGGCTGTCCGCCAGCCGCGGCAGGACGGTGTCGGCGGCGGCGGTGCCCGGGACGGTGACGGTCTGCTCGCCCAGGGCGGTCATGATCGCCTCGACCAGCT
>NZ_JAAGNB010001729.1:0-3881 GCF_010550475.1 Amycolatopsis sp. SID8362 | reverse complement strand
AGCGCGCGGAACTGCGGACCGGCCCGCCGGTGCTCGCCCTCGGGCTGACCGGCGTGCTGGTGCTGAGCGCGGCCGCGGTCGACGGCGCGCAGGGCCTGCCGTGGCCGTCGCCGGTGGTGTTCGGGAACTGGGCGAGCGCCGAGGACTACGCGCGGGTCGGCACCGAGCTGGGCGCGCGGCTGAACGGGGCGAGCGTGGCCAGCCCCGGCGAGATCGGCACCCTGGCCTACTTCTGCGAGTGCGTCATCCTCGACGAGTTCTCCGACCGCGGCGAGGCGGTGAAGCTGGTCCAGAAGCGGATCGCGACGGCGAACCCGCTGATGAGCCTGGCGCTGCGGGTGAACTACCACTGGCTGGACACCTCGGTGGCCCCGCGCAAACCGGACTTCCGGATGCAGTACGCGTCCGGTCCGGCGACCGGACCGGGCGACTGGCAGGTCCGCTCCGCGGCGAAGGGTGTCGGCCACTTCGTCTTCACCCGTGAGCCGTGACGGAAAACTCTGGTATTTCCCCTGGACGTCAGACTGCGCGAAACCCCCGTGAGGCCATAGGGTTCCGGTCATGAAGGTCGGCCTGCTCACCCGGGAGTACCCGCCGGAGGTCTACGGCGGCGCCGGGGTCCACGTGGAGTTCCTCGCCCGGGAGTTGCGGCCGCTGGTCGATCTCGACGTGCACTGCTGGGGCGCGGACCGCCCCGACGCCACCGGGCACACGGATCCCCACGGCTACCGCCAGCCCGCGTTCACGACCATGGACATCGCCGTGTCCATGGCGAACGCCCTCGAAGGCCACGACCTCGCGCACAGCCACACCTGGTACGCGAACCTGGCCGGGCACCTGGCGAAGCTGACGCACGGCATCCCGCACGTCGTCACCGCGCACTCGCTGGAGCCGCTGCGGCCGTGGAAGGCCGAGCAGCTCGGCGGCGGCTACCGCGTGTCGTCGTGGATCGAGCGCGAGGCCTACGAGTCCGCCGACGCGATCGTCGCGGTCAGCGGCGGCATGCGCCGGGACGTCCTCGCCGCCTACCCCGCGGTGCCGCCCGAGCGCGTGCACGTGATCCACAACGGCATCGACACGTCGCTGTACCGGCCCGACCCGGGCAAGGAGGCGCTGGTCAAGCACGGCATCGCCCCGGACCGGCCGTACGTGCTGTTCGTCGGCCGGATCACCCGGCAGAAGGGCGTCCCGCACCTCGTCCGCGCCGGCGCGAAGCTCGACCCGGGCGTCCAGCTGGTGCTGTGCGCCGGCGGCGCGGACACCCCGGAGCTGGACGCGGAGTTCCGCGGCCTGGTCGCCGAGCTGGAGCGGGCGCGCACCGGCGTCCGCTGGATCCCCGAGATGCTGCCGCGCGACGAAGTCGTGCAGCTGCTCACCCACGCCGCGGTGTTCGCCTGCCCGTCGGTCTACGAGCCGCTCGGGATCGTGAACCTCGAGGCGATGGCGTGCGGCACGCCGGTGGTGGCCAGCGACGTCGGCGGCATCCCGGAGGTCGTCGACGACGGCCGGACCGGCCTGCTCGTGCACTACGACGAGGGTGACCCGGAGGGGTTCGAGGCGGGCCTGGCCGCCGCGCTGAACGAGGTGGTCGGCTCCCCGGACCGGGCCACCGCGATGGGTACCGCCGGCCGCGAGCGCGCGGTCGGCGAGTTCGGCTGGAGGGCGATCGCCGAGCGGACGGTCGCCCTCTACGAGGCGTGCGGGAGGTCGTCGTGAACAGTGGAGCCGACGTGCTGGGCATCGTGCTCGCGGGCGGCGAGGGCAAGCGGCTGATGCCGCTGACCGCCGACCGCGCCAAACCCGCCGTGCCCTTCGGGGGCGTGCACCGGCTGGTCGACTTCGTGCTGTCGAACCTGGTGCACGGCGGGTTCCGGCGGCTGTGCGTGCTGACGCAGTACAAGTCGCACTCGCTCGACCGGCACATCTCGACGACGTGGCGGCTCTCGTCGCTGACCGGCGAGTACGTCACGCCGGTGCCGGCGCAGCAGCGGCTCGGGCCGCGCTGGTACCAGGGCAGCGCCGACGCCATCCACCAGAGCCTCAACCTGGTCTACGACGAGGACCCCGACTACATCGCGGTGTTCGGCGCGGACAACATCTACCGGATGGACCCCCGGCAGATGCTGGACGCCCACATCGCTTCGGGCGCCGGGGTCACGGTGGCCGGGATCCGGGTCCCGCGGTCGGAGGCGAGCTCGTTCGGCGTCATCCGCACCACCGACGGGCTGATGATCGACGCGTTCATGGAGAAGCCGGACGACCCGCCGGGCCTGCCGGACTCCCCCGACGAGTCGTACGTGTCGATGGGCAACTACATCTTCACGACGAAGGTGATGCTGGAAGCGCTGCACGCGGACGCCGAGAACGCGGCTTCGCACCACGACATGGGCCGCGACATCATCCCGGCGCTGGTGAAGTCCGGCGAAGCGGCGGTCTACAACTTCAACGGCAACGTCGTGCCCGGCGAGACCGAGCGCGACCACGGCTACTGGCGCGACGTCGGGACCATCGACAGCTACTACGAGGCGCACACCGACCTGATCTCGACGCACCCGATCTTCAACCTCTACAACCGGAAGTGGCCGATCCTGGCCCACCCCGGTCAGCGCGCGGCGGCGAAGTTCGTCGAGGGCGGCTCGGCGAACCAGTCGATCGTCAGCAACGGCTGCATCATCTCCGGGGCGCAGGTCGTGGACTCGGTGCTCTCCCCCGACGTGCTCGTCGAGCAGGGCGCGGTGGTGCAGGGCTCGGTGCTGCTCGACGGCGCCCGGGTGGGACGCGGCGCGGTGGTGCGGCGGGCGATCCTGGACAAGAACGTCGTGGTCCCGCCGGGTGCGCACATCGGGGTGGACCTGGCCCGCGACCGCGGGCACTACCACGTCAGCGAGGGCGGGATCGTCGTGCTCGGCAAGGGGGAACGGGCGATCTGAGGGCGCTCAGGAGCGGGCGGCGGCCGAGATCCGCTCGACCACCTGGCGCGGGTCGATCCCCCAGCGTTCGGCGAGCTCGGAGATCGTGGCGCCGGCCGCGTACTCAGCGGCGATCATGCTGTTGACCACGCCTGCCACGGATCACTCCTCGACCGCCGGGTGCTGGGGCACCCGAGATGCTACATGTTCGCTGCGGACGTCGAGCAAAGTGCCACACGTCCGACCTGGGGCGCGTCCGCTCACCGTCCGGCTTTGTCCGGTTCCGGCGCCGGATTACCCGCATTCGCCTTCGCGCGCATCGCGCTGAAGACCGCGTCGAAGATCGGTGTCGGTTCGCGTTCGTCGCGCTTGGGCCGCTCGTCCCCCGGCGTGCGCTTTTCCTCTCCCACGCGCCCAGTTTCTGCGACGGCGGCCGGTTTCGCGCGGGCAACACCGAAAATCGCCCGGCCGGGGGATCACCCGCATGCTGCCCTTTTCCGTTTTTGCCGACGGCGAAAAACCGATTTCCCGAGGGCCGATTTCGCGGCGCGCGGGGAATAACCGCGGGTCGGGCGGGATTGCACCGGACATGAAAGCAGTCGTCTACCGCCGCCACGGCGGACCCGAGGTGCTGGCGCTGACCGAGCGGGCCGTGCCGGAGCCGGGTCCCGGTGAGGTCCGCGTCCGGATCGTGGTGTCCGCCGTCAACCCCACGGACTGGAAAGCCCGCGCCGGCCTGCGCGCCCAGCCGGGCGCCGACGTCCCCGAAACCGTGCCCAACCAGGACGGCGCCGGCGTGGTCGACGCCGTCGGCCCGGACGTCACCGGCTTCACGCCGGGCGACCGGGTGTGGGCCGTCATCGCCGGGGCGTACGGGCCCGGGTCGGGCACCGCGCAGGAGTACACGGTGCTGCCGGCGGCGAAACTGGTCCGGCTGCCCGACGGCGCCGGCTTCGACGAAGGCGCCGGGCT
>NZ_JAAGNB010001674.1:0-10129 GCF_010550475.1 Amycolatopsis sp. SID8362 | reverse complement strand
GCTCGGTGCGGTGCCGGGCCGGGCGGCGCTGCGGCCGCTTGAGCGGCGCGACCTCGTCGTTGCCCTGCTCCGGCTCGACCGGGTTCGGCACGAGCTCCGGCTTCGGCGGGGTGATCGGCTGCTCCGGCTCGGACTCGGCGAGCGGGGCGAGCAGGTCGGTGCGCACCAGCACGATGGCCCGGGTGCCGCCGTACGCGGACTCGCGCAGGTGCACCTGGATGCCGTGCCGCGCGGCCAGCCGCGCGACCACGAACAGGCCCAGGCGCGGCTCGTCCGACAGCGCCATGATCCCGAAGTCCGGCGGGTCGGCCAGCATCCCGTTGATCTCTTCGGTCTGGTCCGGCTCGAGCCCGAGGCCCTGGTCTTCGACCTCGATCACGACGCCCTTGCCGACCACGTTGCCGCGGATCTCGACCCGCGACTGCGGCGGCGAGAACGACGTCGCGTTGTCGATCAGCTCGGCGAGCAGGTGCACGAGGTCGCCGACGACCGGGCCGCGGATGGCGATCTGCGGCAGCGCCGCCGTCTTGACGCGGGCGAAGTCCTCGGTCTCGGCGGACGCGCCGCGGACCAGCTCGGCCAGCCCGACGGGGTTGCGCCACTGCCGGCCCGGCTGCCCGCCGCCGAGGATGATCAGGTTCTCGGCGTTGCGGCGGGCGCGGGTGGAGAGGTGGTCGAGCTGGAACAGGGTGTCCAGCTGCTCCGGGTCCTCCTGCTTGCGTTCGGCCTGGTCGAGCACCTTCAGCTGGCGGTGCACGATGACCTGGCTGCGGTGGGCGATGTTGAGGAACACCGTCTTGGTGCCCTCCTTGATCTTCGCCTCGTCGATGGCGGCCGCGATGGCGGTCTGCTGCGCCTTGTTGAACGCGTCGGCGACCTGGCCGATCTCGTCGGTGCCGTGGTCGAGGAAGTGCCCGCCCTCTTCGAGGTCGACCGGCTCGCCGGCCTGGACCCGGGCGACCAGCTCGGGCAACCGGACTTCGGCGGCGTCGAGGGTGTCCTCGCGCAGCCGGTGCAGCCGGCCGATGAGCCGGTTGGACAGCCGGACGGCGACGAACACCACGAAGACCGCGAACAGAACGGCGATCACACCGGCGATCAGCGACTCGGTGAACGTCGAGTCGGCGTCCTCGATGGCGGCCTGGCTCGCGTTCGAACTCTGCGCGACGAAGATGCCCATCAGCGCGTCGCCGACCTGGCGGGCGGCGGTGCGCCACTGGTCCTGCGCCACCGGCAGCTTCGTCAGGTCACCGCGCAGGAAAGCGGTTTCCACCTGGGTCACCGTCTGCCACGGCTGGCTGGCCAGCAGCTGGTCGTACTTGGCCTTGACCTCGGGGATCATCTTCGGCGCCGAGGCGTCGAGCTGAGCGTGGTAGGCACCGACCTGGCCGACGTAGGCGCGGAAGTCGTCGTTCGTCAGCCCGCCCGCGGCGAGCCCGGCGGCGGCGAGCGCGTCACTGCGCTGCATCGCGTCGGCCGCGGTGAACAGCGGGATGGCGGTCAGCCGGTCGAACGCGTTCTGCGCGCCGCGGGCCTTCTGCGCCAGCCCGGCCACCCCGTCGGTGAACTGGTCGAGCATCTTGTTGTAGAAGGCGAAGGCCTGGCTGATCTGGATCTGGCCGCTGTCGACCGCCTGGCGCGTCTGCGGCAGCTGCTGGAAGACCCCGAAGAACGTGGCGATGTTCTTCTGGACGCTCGGCGGGGTGTCGTTGTAGTCCGCGAAGTTGTCCCGGAGGTTCTCGATCTCCTTCGCGGCGGTCGAGTCGACCTTCGGGCGGACGGCCGCGAGCACGGCCCGCTGGTTGCCCTGGCCGGCGAGGAGGCTCAGCGTCGCCTGGCGCTCCTGCTGGAGCGCGGCGAAGAACGGGATCGCCGGGGCTTCCGAATTCCGGATGCGCGTGGTGTAGTCGCGTGCGGTGACCGCGTCGTAGATGAGGTAGCCCGCGAGGGCCACGCCGACCAGCAGCAAGGCCACACTGGGGATGAGCGCGATCGTGAGCACGCGCTTCCGAATCGAGGATCCCCGGTTGCGTCGAAGAGAAATCTGCTTCACCTGGGTCCGTTTTCCTTCCGGCAGTACATGGTTTCGGGTCGCCCGAGGCGGTCAACACCCGGATTCCGACCAGCCGGATCAACATCACCGTGGTCTGCTTCGCCCGCGACGACGGTATGCAGCCGCTCAGGGCGCGTCAAGTCCGTGGCGAGAACGTGATCTTGGCACGGTGACCCGTCCACACTTGCTGCCTGCGCTTGGAAAGTCCACCACCGAAAGTCGTGACGTTCATCCCAGGTCGACTTCCGTTTCACCGCAGGGATGCACGCTGGTACCGGTTGCGGTCCGCGCGCCGGACCCGGCCGGGCTCGCTACGTACGAAACCGGCGGATGGTTCGGTGAGAAAGGTCACGGAGCCGGGTAGCCGGCCGCCGACCACCACTTCGTCCGGGCCGGATGGCTTCCGCAAAGCGGAAATGCGCGGCGTTCACGAAGGCTGCCACGGAATCCCCGGACAGCGCGGCGGAATTTCCGCCATTCCGCATCCGCGCTCGCGCGAACACGCCCCGTGGCGCCGGTACCGGTTCCGCGTGCCGTCAGCCCGGGAACTCGTCGGCGAGGGTGTTCCAGAAGAGCAGTTCGTAACTCTGGAACAGCCGCGCGTAACGACGCGCCTCGGCCTTGTCGAGCCGGTGCGCGTCGAGGCCGGCCTGGACGGCCGCGAGCGCTTGTTCTTCGATTTCGGGGACGTCCGCAGCGAAGAAGTCGAAGAACGCGCACTCGGTGTCGGTGAAGCCGTAGTGCGCGCGCATCGCGGCGGCGACGTCCCGGCAGTACCGGCCGAAGGCGGCGAAGTTCGCGAAGATCCCGGCCACGGCGGCCGCCGATTCGCCGTTCAGCGCGAGCCACGCGACGTACGCCGGGTACGCCTGGCAGCCCGCGCGCGGCAGTTCCTTCCCGTGGTCCGGACCAGTCGCCGCCAGCAACGGGTCCAGCATCGCGTTCGCCTGCTGCTCCCCCGGCGCGAGACCGCCGAAGAACGCGCGCGCGTTCGGTTCGTCGGCGCGGGCGGCGAGCGCGTGGAAGCTCCGCCAATCGCTCAGGGTGATCAACTTTTCCTCCGCGGCGAGCGCGGCGAACACCGCGCGCGGCGCGCGCCCCGAGGCGATCAGCGGGACGAGCCGGTTGTCGCCGTCGCGCGGCGCGAGTTCGGCTTGGATCTTGTCGAGCAGTTCACGAGCGGACCGCGTCATGGCTTCCCCCTGGAGTCCGTGGTCCCTCCATTGAAGCGCGGTTCGCGCCCGGCCGCCCGTGTACACAGTGGACGGTCGTGGGCGCCTGACCGGGATGTCCGGTTCGGCGGCGACGGTTGACGTGGCCGCGATTCTCTATCCACCTCGGCCGGGAGCCCCTACAGTGTGGCCATCCGGAGCACCGAGGAGGCCAGCGTTGACCACCCCGTCCGTCGCCGAGCAGACCGAAGGCCAGACGATCCCGCGGTTGTTGCACCGCAACGCGGCCGAATACCCGGACCTGCCGGCGATCACCTCGCTCGACATCGAAGGCCGGCCGACGCTGAGCTGGCTGGAATTCCGCACCGCGATCGCGGAGGTTTCGCGCGGGCTGGCCGGGCTCGGCCTCGCCGCCGGCGACCGCATGCTGATCATGGCGCCCGGCTGCCCCGACCACATCATCGCCGACCTCGCCGCGACGCACCTGTCCGCGATCCCGTGCACCGCCTACGCCACGCTCAGCCCGGACCAGATCCGGTTCGTCGCGCGGCACAGCGCGGCGCCGGTCGTCGTGCTCGGCGGCGAGACCGAGCTGGCGCGCTGGCGCCCGGTGCTCGACGACCTCCCCGCGTTGCGCCGCATCGTCGTGATGGACGAAAGCGCGATCCCGGAAGGCGACGGCCGGTTCGTCTCGCTCGCCGATCTCCGGACGTGGGGCCGGGAAGCGCTCGCCGCCGACCCGGAGGCGTTCGAGCGGTCGTGGCAGGACATCAAGCCGGACGACCCGCTGTCGATGATCTACACCTCGGGCACCACCGGCGACCCGAAGGGCGTCGTGCTGTCGCACCGCAACGCGATCCACCAGGCGTACGCGGTCACCGAGCTGCACCACCCGCCGATGCACGCGACCAACATCGCGTACCTGCCGCTCGCGCACATCGCCGAGCGCGAGCTGTCGGTCTACCTGCCGATCGTGTGGGCCGGCCACGTGCACACGCTCGCCGACCCGACCGCGGTCGCCGGCGCGCTCGGCCAGGTGCACCCGCAGAGCTTCTTCGGCGTCCCGCGCGTGTGGGAGAAGATGGTCGCCGGCCTCAAGAACATGCTCGGCAGCGTCCCCGAAGACCGGCGGACGGCGTTGCTGCAGGCGAACGAGCTGCTGCAGCAGGGCTACAAGCTGCGCAGCGCCGGCCAGGAGGTGCCGGCCGAGCTCGCCGAGAAGATCCGGCAGACCGACGAAACCGTGCTGGCGCCGGTGCGCGGCCTGCTCGGGCTCGACAAGCTGCTGGTCGCCTCCAGCGGCGCGGCCGCCCTCCCGGTGGAGATCATCTACTTCCTGGCCGGCCTCGGCGTCGAGATCTGCGAGGTCTGGGGCCTGTCGGAAACGACCGGCGCCGCGACGTCGAACTCGGGCACGGCCTTCCGCGCGGGCTCGGTGGGCAAGCCGCTCGACGGCATCGAGGTGAAGGTCGCCGACGACGGGGAACTGCTGGTCCGCGGCCCGATCGTCTTCCTCGGCTACCTGCAGGAGGACGGGACGATCCAGGACGCGACCGACGCCGACGGCTGGTACGCGACCGGCGACATCGGCACGATCGACGAAGACGGCTTCGTGACGATCACCGACCGCAAGAAGGAACTGATCATCACCTCGAGCGGCAAGAACATCGCGCCGACCCGCATCGAGGGCCTCCTCAAGGAGCACCCGCTGATCGGCCAGGCGGTCGCGATCGGCGACGACCGCCCGTACGTGACGGCTCTGATCGTCCTCGACGACGAAATCGCCCCCGGCTGGGCCGCGGCGAACGGCGTCGAGGCCACCCCGGAGGAGCTGGCCACCCACCCGGCGGTCCGCGCGGAACTGGAGCGGGCGGTCGAGTCGGCGAACAGCAGGCTGGCCCGGATCGAGCAGATCAAGCGCTACCACGTGCTCCCGAAGGCGTGGACGCCCGAATCCGGCGAGCTGACCCCGACGCTCAAGCTCAAGCGCCGGGTCATCAACGACCGCTACGCGACGAACATCGAGGCCCTGTACGCGGCAACCCGCGACCCAGAACCCGCGGCCGGCGCCTGACCGACCCGCCACTTTCGCTGAGAAAGATGCGTCTGAGGGCCCCTCGGACGCATCTTTCCTAGAGAAAGCTCGGCTTTGGAACGCAAAGTGGTCAGGCGGTGCGGGGCGAAGTGTCGGTCCACTTGCGCAACCGCGGCGGCACCCGCTTCTCCAGGCCGTAGTTCTCCAAGTGCGCGGAGAAGACCTCGTCGAACGCCTTCTGCACGGTCTCGGTGTCCCACACCGGCCGCTCCAGGATCGGCTGCTTGAGGAACGGCTGGCCCATGACGTGCAGCTGCGGGCCGTTGCACCGGATCATCTGGCCGGTGATCCCGTGCGAACCCTCGCCGAGCAGGAACAGCACGACCGGGGCGATCCGGGCCGGCGTGCGGTCCGGCGGGCAGGCGCGCAGGGAGCGCTCGGACTTCCACACCATCCGCGTGTGCGCGAGCGGGCAGACGGCGTTGACGCGGATGCCCTGCTCTTCGAGGTCGAGCGCCCACGAGTAGGTCAGCGACGCGACCGCGCCCTTGCTCGCCGCGTACACGCCGAGCTTGCGCTGGCCGAGCGAGGCGCCCGACGAGATGTTGACGATCGAGCCGCCGGTGCCCGCGCCGACCATCGCCTTGATCGCGGCCAGCCCGGTGTTCACCACGCCCATGACGTTGACGGCGACGAGCTCGCGCGCCTGTTCGGCGTCGTCCTCCCAGGGCAGCGCCTCGTAGTTCAGCCCGGCGTTGTTGACCAGCCCGTCGATCCCGCCGAACTCCTTGACGCACAGGTCCACGATCTCCTGCGCCTGCGCCGCGTCGGCCACGCTGTGCCCGCTGGCGACGGCCCGGCCGCCGTGCGCGCGGATGTTCTCCGCGGTCCGCTCGGCCAGTTCGACGTCGATGTCGTTGACGACCACCGCGCCGCCCGCACGGGCGACGTGCACCGCGAACGCCTCGCCGAGGCCCCGGCCGGCGCCGGTCACCACGACCGCCTTGCCCTGCATCAACCCGTCCATCGTCCACTCCCCGCTCTGCGGCGCCGGCGGCGCGCGTCCCGTCCACCCCGGCCGGCTCTGGCTCCAGTCTTGGCCCATCCGGCCCAGCGGGGCAGCGTCCCGACGACGAGCGGCGGCCGCCCTGCGCCGAGCGAATCCGGTTCGATCAGTCCGGAGGTACCCGCGGGCCGGTCACAGTCACCGTCCGGCGCCCTTCCGGGGTGTGACCCCCTGGCCCCTCGACGGGGTGAGTGACGCGCGTTCCGAGGACATCGGGGCGTAGTCGGCGCCATACTGCTAGTGCTTCCGGGAGGTCAACGGTGACTCCGCCGGACGGGGTCGTCACTGGCGAGGCACAATGCGGACGATCCATGTTCACTCGATCGGGGGACGGTGGTTACGAGGTGACGACGCGCGCGACACCGCGGCTGCGGGCCGTCCTGGCCAACCGCGAGTTCCGCGCGCTGTGGTTCGCCGAAACCCAGTCGATGCTCGGCGACCAGCTCACCATCGTCGCCCTGGCCATCCTGATCTTCGACCGGACCGGCTCGCCGCTGCTGTCGGCCGTCGTCTACTCGCTGACGTTCCTACCCGCGCTCGCCGGCGGGCTCGGCCTGTCGCAGCTCGCCGACCGGTTCCCGCGCCGCGCGGTGCTGGCGACCGGCTCGCTCGCCCAGGCCGCGCTGATCGGGCTGATGGCCGTGCCCGGCATGCCGATGGGCTGGCTGTTCGTCCTGTTCGTCTTCGCCCGGCTGGCGAACGCGCCGTGCAACGCGGCGCAGAACGCGCTCGGCCGGGAGATCTTCACCGACGACGACGTCTACCTGCAGAGCCAGGACCTGCGCGGGATCACGAACAACACGGCCATGCTGGCCGGCCTCGCCGCGGGCGGGCTGCTGGTCACCGGCATCGGGACGTCGTGGGCGCTGGCGATCGACGCGCTGACCTTCCTGGTCGCCGCCGTCGCCGTGCGGGTCATGGTGCTGCGGCGCCCGGCCGCGGGGAACGGGAACGCGCCCTGGTTCGGCGCCGTGAGGCAGGTTTTCGGCGACGAACGGCTGCGGGTGCTGCTCTACCTGTCCTGGCTCGTCGGGCTCGCGGTGATCCCGGAGGGCCTCGCCGCGCCGCTCGCGGCGCAGCTGGGCGCCGGCGACCAGGCGGTCGGCTGGCTGCTGGCCGCCGATCCACTGGGTTTCGTGCTCGGGACGTTCCTGCTGTCGCGGTTCGTCTCGACGG
The DNA here is from genome assembly GCF_010550475.1 of Amycolatopsis sp. SID8362. NCBI lineage: Bacteria > Bacillati > Actinomycetota > Actinomycetes > Pseudonocardiales > Pseudonocardiaceae > Amycolatopsis > Amycolatopsis sp. SID8362. The sequence continues at coordinate 2,627 of NZ_JAAGNB010001674.1, read as the reverse complement.
AGCACCGCCGCAAGCTGCTGGGTGTGCTGGCCGCGTTGCCGCTGGCCGCGCTGGCGGCGTTCGCGCTGCACCCGAACCTGGTGCTCGCGCTGGTCCTGCTCGCGCTGGCCGGTGCGACCGGCGCGTACGTCATCACGGTGTCGGCCACGTTCATCACGTGGGTGCCCAACGACATCCGGGGCAGTGCGGGCGGGCTGTACCGGACCGGGCTGCGGGTCGCGCAGGGGGTGGGCGTCGGCATCGGCGGGCTGGTCGCCCAGGCCCTCGGTTCCGCGAACGCGACGATCGCGCTCGCCGGTGCGGTGGGATTGCTGCTGGCGGTTCCGGTGGGGTTCGCCTGGCGCCGGGTGGGCGGCGGCGAGCCGGAACACCGGCCATGAGCCGGGGGATCAGAGGTCACGGTTGGCCATCGGAAGCCACCTCTCCGTGCGGTCAAGATCATGAATGGTATTCAGCCGGTCACAGGTCGCGGTTGCGCACGGTTGCCACCTCTCTGGGTAAACGGGGAGGACAATTCGACGACGCGTCAGAGATCGCGGTTGGTCAACGGTGCCACCTCCGTGTGGGGAGCCTGAAGATGCTTTTGGTCCGCGTTCCCGGCAGTTCCACCGAGGACTCGGCAGTTCCGTTGCAGTGGGATGGTACCCGCCAACGGAATGTGTGAACACTCTGGCAGGTACCGATGAGATTACTCAACACCCGAAGTAGGCTGGAAAGGAGGTGACCAATTGCATCCCGGACCAGACGACGCCGCGACGGGCGGCGGCGAACCGGCGGCGGGCGACCGGCCGAGGCCGCCGTCGCCGCCCGAACAGCCGGACCAGGTGACCACGCCCAGTGGTCCACCCGGGACGGTCTGGCGTGACCACCCGTACTCGCCGCGGAACTGGGCGCTCTGGCGGCGCCGGCCGCGCGTCGTCGCGTTCATGCTGGGCAGCGAGGGTCTGGCCATCGCCGTTCTCGCGATTTCGCTCGCCCATTCACAGGCGCTCGTTTCGCGCGACTGGCTGAATTTCGGAATCCTCGCCGCCGGTGCGACGGTGCACATTCAGCTGACCCAGCGCCAGGAGGAAAGGCGCCGGAACCGCAAAAAGACGGTGCTGATCGACCTCACCGCCGTGTGGACGTTTTCCGCGGCGATGATCCTGCCGGTTCCGCTCACCTTGCTCGTCATCGTGGTCGTCCGGCTCCAGCATTGGTTCATCGCCCGCCGCCCGGCCCACAACTTCATTTTCTCGTCGATCACGCACGGTTTCGCGGCCGTGCTGGCGCACCTCACCTACACCGCGATGGGCCCCCATTTCCTGGGCACCGGCTGGGGTGACTTCCTCGCCGAGTTCGGCGCGATCGTGCTCACCGCCGCGATCTACGAGGCGATCCAGATCTTCTACGTCGGCGGGGCACTCGCGCTCGGCATGTCCTCCGAACCGACGCTGCGTAACGTCCTGGGCAGCCCGGCCGACAACATGCTCGAAGCGATCACCGTCGGCCTCGGCGCGGTGACCGCGATTCTGCTCGCCGTCGTCCCGCCGATGGTCGTGGTGATGGCGGTCGCCACCGTGGTCTTCAATCGGCTCGCGGAACTGGACCAGCTGCAGAACGACGTCCGGACCGACCCGAAAACGGGCATTCTCAACATGCGCGGCTGGTCGGAGTCGGCGGAGCGAGCGCTCGAACGGACCGCTCGATCGAGTGATCAGCTGGCACTCCTGATGGTCGATCTCGACCACTTCAAGTGGATTAACGACACCTATGGACATCCGGCGGGTGACGACGTGCTCCGCACCGTTGCGCAAACGCTGGACGAAGTGACGAGACCGAGCGACTTGGTCGGCCGTTTCGGCGGTGAGGAATTCCTCATTCTGCTCCCGGACATCGACGAAGAGGCCACCTGGGACGCGGCCGAGCGGATACGCGTCGCGATTGCCAAGTTGCACATCGTCACCACCGACAAACGCGGCGACCCGGCGACGATCGCGGACCGCACGACCTCGATCGGCGTCGCCCGCCACCCCCGCCACGGCGACACCCTGGACCGCCTCCTCCAATCGGCGGACGCGGCGGTCTACCTGGCCAAGGAGAACGGCCGCGACCAGGTCTGCTTCGCCCCGGACACGCTCACGCCCCCAGCCGCACCGTGAGCTCGAGCTTGACGAGCACGTCCGCGCACGCCCGAGCCGCGGTGGGCGCGAGCCGCAGCAGCTCCCCTCGGTAACCGGCGGACTCGAGCCGCAGCACGCGGGCCCCGGGCGCGGGCCGCGGATGGCACCAGTGCCGCACGACCCCGGTCCCGGCGGCGTCCTTGGCGAGGAGGAGGTACTCGTGGCCGAGGTCGTCGCTCACGCGGCCGAGCCCGTTCCACCAAAGCGCGCGGAGGGTCAGCCCGTCGTCGTCGAGCGCGAGGTCGACGGGCGGATCGGCCTCGATGTCCACCCGGAAGCCGAGCCGGCCGAGGTGGAGTGAGCGAACTTGGAGAACAGCCCCGGCGGCCGCGCCCGGCGTGGGTGCGGCTGGGCCAGACTCGCTCCCGGCACCACCCGCCTCGCCCGGCTCGAACCCGCTCCCCGCGCCACCAATCTCGCCGGGCACCGACCCACCCGGCCCGAACCCGCCGGCCGCAGCATCCC
>NZ_JAAGNB010001617.1:0-17882 GCF_010550475.1 Amycolatopsis sp. SID8362 | reverse complement strand
GCGCGGACGGGACCGCGGACGACGAGCTGCCGGTCGCGGGCGGCGGCGGGGGAGGACTGGCGGACGTCGTCGCCGGGGCCTGGCTCGACACCGAGGGTGACGGCGCCGGCGCCGGGGCGGCCTGTTCGGCGGAACAGGCGGCGAGCACGGGCGCGGCGAGGCAGGCCACGAGCCACGTCTTCGTGGTGGTCGGGTGGGGCACCGCGATCCTTCCTCCCCGGCTGGCTGGCCCGGTCATTCTGGCCCATCCGGGCGAGGCACCGAGGGGCGACGCGCCCACGGGTGTGCCGGAGATTACTCCAGCCGGGTGGCGGCCCGGTCCGGTGGCTGCCGACACACCGTCCACAATGGACGATTAACATTCCGTTCACGCTCCGAAACCTCAGGCTGCCCTTCAGAATCGATCGGTCTAATTCCCGCCGCGCCGGTTAACGATCCGGCCCCGCGTGCCGAAGATCTTGGTGGGAGGCACGAAGAGCTCCCGTCCCCGAAACCCGACCCGAGCCCGTGAGAGTCATGAACGCCGAAGCTGCGACCAGCACCGAAGACCCGTCCAGTCCGCCGACCGTCCCCTGCACCGTCGTCTGGTGCGGCGGCCGCCCCTACGTCCTCGAGGGACGAGCCGGCCGCGCCCGCTGGATGGGCACCGACTACCGCGGCCGCCCCGAGTCGCTGACCAGCGCGGAGCTGCAGCGCCGCGGGTGGAGCCACCGCCGCGCGAGCTGACCCCGGCCGGAGCCGGGCCGTCGTGACCGCTGCGGCCCGGCCCTGGACCCGCGCACCAGGCCCGACCTGCCCAGAGCCCGGCAGCCGACGACATGAATGAGTCATTCACTTCGCCGGACGACGTGAATGACTCATTCATGTCATCCCCGCGGCGCCGGGCAGACCACGCGGCCAGCCCGCGGCCGGTCACCCACTCGCCGGCGCGACTTTGCCGAGATCCTGTCTTCCGGCGACATGAGTGACTCATTCATGTCATCCGCGGTCGCCGGGCCGGCCGCGCCGACTCGCTCGGCAGCGCCGCACCACCCGGCGCCGTCACCCCGTCCCGCTGTTTAATGGCCCGGTGAGCACAGCCGCGCCCGAACCCGCCGCTCAGGCGGGCGCCCCCGAGCCGTCCCTGCTGCGGCAGGCGATGAACGTTCCCAACATCCTGTCCCTGCTGCGGCTGGCCGGCGTGCCGGTGTTCCTCTGGCTGCTGCTCGGCCCCGAAGAAGACGGCTGGGCGCTCGCCGTCCTCGTCTTCAGCGCGCTCACCGACTGGCTCGACGGGAAGCTCGCCCGGTGGCTCAACCAGATGTCGCGGCTCGGGCAGCTGCTCGACCCCGCCGCCGACCGGCTCTACATCCTCGCCACGCTCATCGCCTTCCTGGCGCGCGAAATCATCCCCTGGTGGGTCGTCGTCCCGCTGCTCCTGCGCGAGGCCGTCCTCGGCGTGTGCGTCCTGACGTTGCGCCGCCGCGGGTTCGCGCCGCCGGAGGTCACCTACATCGGCAAGGGCGCCACCTTCGTGCTGATGTACGCCTTCCCGTTCCTGCTGCTCGCGCAGGGCGGCTCGGACGTCGCCGCGATCGCGCGGCCGATCGGGTACGCCTTCACGATCTGGGGCGGCGTCCTCTACGTCTGGTCCGGCGTGCTCTACGTCGTCCAGGCGCGCAACGCCCTTCGCGGCGCCGGGGACGATTGAGCCGGGCCCGGGCCGGGCGGTTGCGCCGTGTGGGTGTAAGACTTCGCCCAGCACGTTTCGCCAGTGAGGGCATGAAAGGGGACCGCTGGTGTCCGCTCCTGAAGAGCTTCGCTACACCGAGGAACACGAGTGGGTCGCCACCCGCGAGGAGACGCTCGTCCGCGTGGGCATCACCGAGTACGCGCAGGACCAGCTGGGCGACGTCGTGTTCGTCGACCTGCCCGAGGTCGGCCGCCAGCTCAGCGCGGGCGACGTCTTCGGCGAGGTCGAGTCGACCAAGAGCGTCTCCGAGCTGTTCGCGCCGGTCGACGGTGAGATCGTCGCGGTGAACGACTCGGTCGCCGACTCGCCGGAGCTGATCAACAGCGACCCCTACGGCGAGGGCTGGCTGATCGAGATCCGGCTCGACGACCCGGCGGGTCTGGAAGCCCTGCTCGAAGCCGAGGCCTACGACGCGCTGACCAAGGGCTGAAGCCCGCTCCGCCGGTTCGGGGAGCCGGGGCTCGGAGAATCGATCAGGCACGGTACGTTGGCAGCTACACGTTCTTGAGTACTAGGCAACACAGCATGTGTGGAGGAGAGCTCAGGTGAGCACGAACGACGGGCCCGGCGGCGTTCCCCCGGAGCAGTCTCCGGAGCGGACCTCTGTCTTCCGGGCCGACTTCCTGGCCGAAGTCGAAGGCCACGAGCCCGCCCCCGCCGCGGAGGCGCCCGTCCAGGGTGTGGACGCCCTGCCGGCGGGTTCGGCGCTGCTGGTCGTGAAGCGCGGGCCCAACGCGGGTTCGCGGTTCCTGCTGGACCGCGACACCACCAGCGCCGGGCGGCACCCGGACAGCGACATCTTCCTGGACGACGTCACGGTCTCGCGCCGGCACGCCGAGTTCCGGCGTGAGGGTGGCGAGTTCGTCGTCATCGACGTCGGCAGCCTCAACGGCACCTACGTCAACCGCGAGCCGGTCGACCAAGCCGTCCTCGCCGGGGGCGACGAGGTGCAGATCGGGAAGTTCCGCCTGGTCTTCCTGACCGGCCCGGGGCACGGGGGCCAGGGGGCGCAGTGACGGCGGCCGGACGGCCACAACGCGACGGGTTGAGCATCGGGGCCGTTCTCGCGCAGCTGCGCGGAGACTTCCCCGATGTCACCATCTCCAAGATCCGGTTCCTCGAAGCCGAAGGCCTGGTCCAGCCGGGCCGGACGCCTTCGGGGTACCGGCAGTTCGCCGCGGCGGACGTGGAGCGTCTCAGGTTCGTCCTGGCCGCCCAGCGGGACCACTACCTCCCGTTGAAGGTCATCAAGGAGCAGCTGGACGCGGCGGACTCGGGAGCCGAGCCTGCCGCGGCCCTGCCCCGGCCGCCGCGCCGGCTGGTGCCGATCGACGCCCCGGCCGAGAACGTCGGCCTGCCCGTGGCGGACGACTTCACCGCGGGCAAGGAGCTGCGCCTGACCCAGGAGGAGCTCCTGGAGCAGGCGGGCATCGACGCGGCCGCGCTGGCCGAGCTGCAGCAGTACGGCCTGGTCCGGCCCGGTCCCGCCGGGTTCTTCGACCCGGACGCGGTGCTGGTGGCGCGGACGGTGCGGGCGATGACCGAATTCGGTATCGAGCCGAGACACCTGCGTGCCTTCCGCGCCGCGGCCGACCGCGAGGTCGGGTTGCTGGAGCAGATCGTGACCCCGGTGTACCGGCATCGTGACCCGGAGGCCAAATCGAGGGCCGACGAAGTGGTGCGCGAGCTGGCGGCACTCTCCGTGACGCTGCACACGCTCCTCGTCAAGGCCGGAATCCGTGGCGTCGCCGGGTGTTGATCGTAACGGGGCAGTGAGATCCTCTTTGCGGTCCCATGTCAATGACTGAATGTTCGGCACCGCATGCCGTACCGTGAAGGCACGGGTTTGCGGCAGGCGAACCGAGAGAGTCCGGACAGCGAGCACAGCGCGCGGATGGCGGGTAGCGTCGACAGTGGTGGCGCGAAGCCGTTCCACCGCTGAAGCCCGTGCACGAGAGGGAGGCGAAATCCGATGAGCGAAATGCGCGTCGTCGGGGTGCGGGTCGAGCTGCCCGCGAATCAGCCGATCTTGTTGCTGCGGGAAACCGAGGGCGAACGGTACCTGCCGATCTGGATCGGCTCGGTCGAGGCCACCGCCATCGCGTTGGAGCAGCAGGGAGTCCGCCCGGCCCGTCCGCTCACCCATGACCTGCTGAAAGAGGTCATCGGAGCGCTCGGCCGGGAACTCGAGCAGGTCGTCATCACCGACCTCAAGGAAGGCACGTTCTTCGCGGAACTGGTCTTCGACGGCGACATCCGGGTGTCCGCCCGGCCGAGCGACTCGGTCGCGCTGGCCCTGCGGATCGGTGTCCCCATCCACGCCGTGGACGCGGTGCTGGAAGAGGCCGGCCTGATCATCCCGGACGAGCAGGAGGACGAGGTCGAGAAGTTCCGCGAGTTCCTCGACTCGGTCTCGCCGGAAGACTTCCGGGGTGCGGACACGTAAGACCTTGCCTTGACGCGGACGTCAACGTCTAGCGTCGGGGTATGCGGATCGGAGAATTGGCGCAGCGCACGGGTGTCACCACCCGTGCGCTGCGTTTTTACGAGGACCAGGGCCTCCTCGCGGCCCGTCGCTCGGCGAACGGCTACCGCGAGTACGACGAGGACGACCTCCAGCTGGTCAAGGAGATCCAGACCCTCCAGACGGTCGGGCTGACCCTGGAGGAGACCCGGCCGTTCGTCGAGTGCCTGCGCAGCGGCCACGAAACCGGCGACTCCTGCGCGAATTCGCTCGAGGTCTACCGCCGCAAGCTCGAAGAAGCCGACGCGCTGCTGGCCCGGCTCGGCGGCATCCGCGCCGAACTGGCCGCGAAGCTCGCCGGCGCGCTCGCCCGGCAGGCGCCCGATCCGTGCGTCGTGCCCGAATCCCCGCGCCCCTGAAGGAGTCCCTCATGTCCGAAGTCCGTGAAGTCACCGACAGCACGTTCGCGGAGGTCCTCGGCAGCGACGTTCCCGTGCTGGTCGAGTTCTGGGCGACCTGGTGCGGCCCGTGCCGGATGGTCGGCCCGGTGCTGGCGCAGCTGGCCGCCGAGCGGGCCGGGGAGCTCGTCGTCCGCAAGATCAACGCCGACGAGAACCCGGAGACCACCCGCTCCTACCAGGTCATGTCGCTGCCGACGATGATCCTGTTCCGCGGCGGGGAGCCGGTCGAGACGATCGTCGGCGCGTTCCCGAAGCTCCGCATCGAAGAGCGGCTCGACCGCGTGCTCAAGGCGCCGTCGCTTTGACGAACGCGTCCGCCACCTCGCGGCCGTACTTCTCCAGGTCGAGCGCCGGGTCGGCGGCGTAGGCCGCGGCGACGCCGTCGATGGCCTGCGCGATCGACATCGCCATCACCTCGGGGGTGAAGTCACCGAAGGCGCCCTCGGCCTGGCCCTGCTTGAGCTGACGGGCCAGGCCGTGCACGCGCAGGTCGTCGACCAGCACCTTCGTCATCACCCAGCCGTCGACGTCGTCGGCGTTGGCGGCCAGCTCCGTGAGCACCCGGACGCATTCCGGGTACGTGCGCAGGAACGCGATCGACGTCTCGATGTGCGCCCGCAGGTAGCCGGGCCGGTCGGCGGGGTCGAGCCCGCCGCCGGTGCGTTCGGCCAGGTACTGGTTCTTCGTCTCGACGACCGTGCTGAGCACGGCCTGCATCAGGCCCGCCTTGTTCGTGAAGTGGTAGGAGATCAGCCGCGTGCTGCTGAGCCCGGCCCGTTCCTTGATCTTGGCGAACGTGGTCCGGCGGTACCCGAGGTCGGCGAGGACGCCGATGGTCGCGCCGATGATCTGCGCGCGGCGGGCGGCCTCGGCGGGGCTGAGGCCCATCTCGGCCATGAGGTCGGTGTTTACTTGCATGAGTAAAAAGTTACTCGGCCAAGTAAAACACGTCAAGGTGTTTGAACCGGCGCACGCGGGGTACGGCGAACGGCGCAAAGGGTCATCCGTCCGTTGAGGCTTGCCGCGCGTCGCGTTGACCGGCACTCTCCCGGCGCTTACCGTCGAAGGAGGTAAATCGCCACGGTGTGATTCACGGTCTGGGGCCGGATCGTGGTGATTGATCTCCGGTGGGTCCCGCTCCTGGGACCTCTCCGGCTGTCATTCGCCGGCCACCAGGTCGGGCGAGGGGAGGCTTGCGTGGTCGAGGCTGGTTCCGAGAAGCAGCCTGTTGAGGTCGCGGCTGGCGAGCAGGGTGAACTGTTCCCCGACGACTCGCTGCCGGACGAGCTGGTGGGCTACCGCGGCCCGGCCGCGTGCCAGATCGCCGGGATCACCTACCGCCAGCTCGACTACTGGGCCCGGACGAAGCTGGTCGCACCCAGCATCCGCACGGCGCACGGCTCCGGCTCGCAGCGGCTGTACTCGTTCAAGGACATCCTGGTCCTCAAGGTCGTCAAGCGGCTGCTGGACACCGGGGTCTCGCTCCAGAACATCCGGGTCGCCGTCGACCACCTGCGCGTGCGCGGGGTCCGCGACCTGGCCAGGGTGACGCTGTTCTCCGACGGCACCACGGTCTACGAATGCACGTCGCCGGAGGAGATCGTCGATCTGCTGCAGGGCGGCCAGGGTGTCTTCGGCATCGCGGTCAGCGGCGCCATGCAGGAGATCAGCGGGACCATCCACGAATTCCCGGCCGAACGCGCCGACGGCGGCGTCGTCGAGACGCACGAGCCGGACGAGCTCACCCAGCGCCGCAACGCACGCAAGACCGGGTGATCACCGCCGCGGCGGACGGAGTAAGGTTCACCGTGCGGTCGACGAACCCGCGCGGGAGAGTCCGAGCCTCATATTGAGCTCGGCGCCGAAGGAGCAAGTCCTCCCCGGAACCTCTCAGGCACCCTGGACCGCGCGGGTGAGACGCCTCTGGAAAGCGGGTCGTCAGGACACAGCCTGATGGCCCCGCCGACGGTGCAAGCCCGGTTCAACCACGCGGGCGAAACTCTCAGGCGCCCTTCGGGGTACGGACAGAGTGGGGAGGCCGGGACACCGCCGTCTCGGCCCAGCCCGCTGTCCCCAGGAGGCCCCTGTGAATCCGTCACTCGCCTCCCTGGAACAGGGGACTCCCTTCGCCGAGCGGCACCTCGGCCCCGGCCCCGCCGAACTCCGGCGCATCCTCGACGTCATCGGGGTCGCTTCCCTCGACGAACTCGCCGGGCACGCCGTTCCCGAGTCGCTGCGCGCGTCCGCCGAACCGCTCGAACTGCCGCCGGCCGCTTCCGAAGCCCAGGCGCTGGCCGAGCTGCGCGCGCTGGCCGCTCGCAACCGGCCGACCGCCGCGATGATCGGGCTCGGCTACCACGACACCGTGACCCCGCCCGTGATCCGGCGCAACGTGCTCGAGAACCCGGCCTGGTACACCGCATACACGCCCTACCAACCGGAAATTTCCCAAGGCCGCCTCGAAGCGCTGCTCAACTTCCAGACCATGGTCGCGGACCTGACCGCGCTCCCGGTCGCGAACGCGTCCCTCCTCGACGAAGCCACCGCGGCCGCCGAAGCGATGACGCTGGTGCGCCGGGCCGGCCGGGCGAAGTCGAACCGGTTCGTCGTCGACCGGGACACGCTGCCGCAGACGCTCGCCGTGCTGCGGACGCGGGCCGAGCCGCTCGGGGTCGAGCTGGTCGTGGAAGACCTGTCGCAAGGACTGACCGGGCTGGGGCTCGGCGGGGACTTCTTCGGCGTGCTGCTGGCCTATCCGGGCGCGTCGGGCGCGGTGCGCGAACTCGACCTGACCATCGCCGAAGCCAAGAAGCACGGCGCCGCGGTGGTCGTGGCCGCGGACCCGCTCGCGTTGACGCTGCTGCGGCCGCCGGGGGAGCTCGGTGCCGACGTCGCCGTCGGGTCGACGCAGCGGTTCGGCGTCCCGCTCGGGTTCGGTGGCCCGCACGCGGCCTACCTCGCGGTGCGGAAGGGACTCGAGCGGCAGCTGCCCGGGCGCCTGGTCGGCGTTTCGGTCGACGCCGACGGCGCGCCCGCGTACCGGCTCGCGCTGCAGACCCGCGAGCAGCACATCCGCCGCGAGAAGGCGACGTCGAACATCTGCACCGCGCAGGTCCTGCTGGCGGTCATGGCGTCGATGTACGCCGTCTACCACGGTCCCGACGGCCTTCGCGCGATCGCGCTGCGGGCGCACCGGATGGCCACCGTGCTCGCGGCCGGCCTGGCCGAAGGCGGCGTCGAAGTCGTGCACGGCGAGTTTTTCGACACCGTGACCGCGGCGGTGCCGGGCCGGGCCGACACGGTCGTCGCCGCGGCCCGCGACCTCGGCGTCTCCCTGCGCCGGATCGACGACGACCACGTCGGCGTGGCCTGCGACGAAACGACCACCCGCGAGCGGCTTTCGTTCGTGTGGAAGGCGTTCGGCGTCTCGGTGTCCGATGTGGACGGACTGGACGCGGACACGGCCGACGCGCTCCCGGCGCCGCTGCGGCGCACGAGCGAGTTCCTCACCCACCCGGTGTTCCACGAGCACCGGTCCGAGACCGCGATGCTGCGGTACCTGCGCCGGCTGGCCGACCGGGACTACGCGCTCGACCGCGGGATGATCCCGCTCGGCTCCTGCACGATGAAGCTCAACGCCACCGCGGAGATGGAACCGGTCACCTGGCCGGAGTTCGCCGGGCTGCACCCGTTCGCGCCCGCCGAGGACGCCGACGGCCTGCTCGAAGTGGTGGCCGACCTGAGCGCGTGGCTCGCGCGGATCACCGGCTACGACGCGGTTTCGCTGCAGCCGAACGCCGGGAGCCAGGGCGAGTTCGCCGGCTTGCTGGCGATCCGCGCCTACCACCGCTCGCGCGGCGAGGACGCTCGCGACGTCTGCCTGATCCCGGCCAGCGCGCACGGCACGAACGCGGCGAGCGCGGTGATGGCGGGCATGCGGGTGGTCGTCGTCCGCTGCGACGATGCCGGGAACATCGACCTCGCCCACCTCAGGTCCACTGTGGACGAGCACCGCGCCGACCTGGCGGCGATCATGCTGACCTACCCGTCGACGCACGGGGTGTACGAAGACACCGTCGGCGAGGTCTGCGCGGCGGTGCACGACGCGGGCGGGCAGGTGTACGTCGACGGCGCCAACCTGAACGCGCTGATCGGCGTGGCCCAGTACGGCCGGTTCGGCGCCGACGTGTCGCACCTCAACCTGCACAAGACGTTCTGCATCCCGCACGGTGGCGGCGGTCCCGGCGTCGGCCCGATCGGGGTCCGCGCGCACCTGGCGCCGTTCCTGCCGAACCACCCGCTGCAGCCGGCGGCCGGCCCCGCGACCGGCGTCGGCCCGGTCAGCGCGGCGCCGTGGGGCAGCGCGTCGATCCTGCCGATCTCGTGGGCGTACGTCCGGATGATGGGCGCCGAGGGCCTGCGCCGGGCGACGCTCGTGGCGGTGGCCAACGCCAACTACGTCGCCCGGCGCCTCGGCGAGCACTACCCGGTGCTGTACGCCGGCCGGTCGGGTTTCGTGGCGCACGAGTGCATCCTGGACCTGCGGCCGCTGACGAAGGCCACGGGCGTGACGGTGGACGACGTCGCCAAGCGGCTCGCGGACTACGGGCTGCACGCGCCGACGATGTCGTTCCCGGTCGCGGGCACGCTGATGGTCGAGCCGACGGAGAGCGAGGACCTGGCCGAGCTGGACCGCTTCTGCGCGGCGATGATCGCGATCCGCGAGGAGATCGACCGTGTGGCGTCGGGGGAGTGGCCGCTGGAGCGGTCCCCGCTGCGCCTGGCCCCGCACACCGCGGCCTGCCTGGCCGGCGACTGGGACCGCCCGTACAGCCGTGAGACGGCGGTGTTCCCGGCCGGCCGGACCGCGGCGAAGATCTGGCCCCCGGTCCGCCGCATCGACGGCGCGTCCGGTGACCGCAACCTGGTCTGCTCCTGCCCGCCCCCGGAAGCCTTCGCCTGAACCACGTGCTCCGGGCCGACGGCGTCCGCACAGGTTCGCGAGGTAGGTTGACCGCCATGGCGAGTGCGCACGGTCCCGATCGGACGTCCGTGGTCGTGACCGGCGGCAGCGGCTTCATCGGCCGGGCCGTCGTGCGCGCCTTCCGCGACCGGGACGTCCCGGTCACCGTCGTCGACCGGGTGCCGTTCCCCGCGGCCGCCGACGGGGTCCGCGTGGTGACCGGTGACCTCCGCGAAGCCGCCGTCCGCGAGGCGGCCGTGGCCCCCGGGACCGCCGGGATCGTGCACCTGGCCGCGCTGACGTCGGTGCTGAAGTCGGTCGAGCTGCCCGAGGACACCTTTGCCGACAACGTCCTCGTCACCCAGGAACTGCTCGAACTCGCCCGCCGCCGGGACGTGCCGAAGTTCCTGCTGGCGTCCACCAACGCGGTCATCGGCGACGTCGGCACCGCGACGATCACGCCGGACCTGCCGCCGCGGCCGCTGACGCCGTACGGCGCCACCAAGGCGGCGTGCGAAATGCTGCTCTCGGGCTACGCCGGCGCGTACGGCATGACGACGTGTGCGTTGCGGTTCACCAACGTCTACGGCCCGGGAATGTCCCACAAGGACAGTTTCGTGCCGCGCATGATGCGTGCGGCGAGCACCGGCGGCGGCGTGAAGATCTACGGCGACGGCCGGCAGCGCCGCGACCTCGTGCACGTCGACGACGTCGTCGGGGCGATCCTGTCGGCCTTCGACAGCGGGTACACCGGCCGCGCGATCGTCGGCGCCGGGCGTTCGGTGTCGGTGCTGGAGATGGTCGAGGCGGTCCGCGAGGTGACCGGCGCCGAGCTGCCCGTCGAGCACGTCGCGGCGCCGGCGGGGGAGATGCCCGCGGTGGTCGTCGACGTCTCGGCCAGCGCGGAGACGATCGGCTACCGGCCGTCGGTCTCGCTGGTCGACGGCCTGGCCACGGCGTGGAAGTACTTCTCCGGGCTCGACCGTCCGAACGCGACACCGTGACGACCTTCCTGCGCCGCCACTGGCTGCTTCTCCTCCTGCTGGTCCCCGCGATCGCCCTGCGGGTGCTGACCTGGCTCGCCTACCGGCCCGCGCTGCTGTACATCGATTCGTTCCGCTACATCGACAACCTGCACGCGCTGCGCGCGGACCAGCTGAACCCGATCGGCTACGACCTCGTGCTGCGGCCACTGCTCGCGGTGGGCGGCCTGGCGTGGGTCGCGGCGGTCCAGCACGCCGGCGGGATCCTCGTCGCGATCGGCCTGTACGCGCTGGTGCTGCGGCTCGGTGGCCGTCCGTGGGTCGCCGCGCTGGCCGCCGTGCCCGTGCTGCTCGACGCTTACCAGCTGCAGATCGAGCAGAACATCATGTCCGAGGTCCTCTTCGAGGCGGTGCTCCTCGGGCTGCTGTGGCTCCTGCTCGGCCGGGGCACGCCGGGCTGGAAGCGCGCCGGTGCCGCGGGCCTGTTGCTCGGCTTCGGCGTCCTGACCCGGCTGATCGGCGTCTCCCTTGCTCTGCCGTTGCTGGTCTTCCTGGTCGTCGCCGGGGGAGTGTGGCGGCACTGGGCGGGCTGGCGCCGGGCCGGTGTGGCGTTGCTCGGGCTGCTCGTCGTGCTCGTGCCGTACTCGGCGCGCGTGCACGCGGAGACGGGCAAATGGGGGCTGACCGGGCCGTCCGGGAACATGCTCTACGGCCGCACCGCCGCCGTCGCCGACTGCGCCAACCTCCACCTTTCGCCGGAACTGCAGGTGTTCTGCCCGGCCGAGCCGCGCGAAACCCGGCTCGTGGACAACTACACGCACGCCGACCTCGACCCGAACTGGCCGGGCCCGCTCCCGCCGGGCGCCGACAAGGCCGCGCTGGCCCACGAGTTCGCGATCGCCGTCCTGAAGGCGCAGCCCGGCGACGTCACCGAGGCGATCCTGAACGACTTCGCCAAGAGCTTCGCCTGGTCCCGCGTGCAGGACCCGACCGACGTACCTCTCGACCGGTGGCAGTTCCAGCTGTCCTACCCGCAGTGGGCCGACCAGTCGCTGATCGACCTGGTCACGCAGCAGAACGACGGCGTCGTCGCGAGCGTCGACCAGCCACTGGCGCAGGTTCTGCGCGACTACCAGCTCGGCGGCGGGTACGTCTCGGGCGGGGTGCTCGGGATCGGCGCGCTGCTCGGCCTGCTGACGGTCTTCCGGCGCAAGAAACCGCTGGACCCGGCCCGGGCGGGCGCGCTGCTGGCGGCGTCGAGCGGTGTCGTCCTGCTCTTCGCCTCGGCGGTCTTCCTGTTCTCGTGGCGCTACCAGATCCCGGCGCTCGTGCTGTTCCCGGTCGCCGGCGCGCTCGGCTTCACGACGCTGACCTCGGCCAGCCGGAAACGCCTCGCCGCCTTTCCCGACGACGTCGACGCCGGGGCGCGGGCCGAATTCCGGGGCCGCTACCCCGAGCTGAAGCTCGCTCCGCTGACCGTCGTCATCGCGGCCTACAACGAGGCAGGCGGCATCGGCGAGGTCCTGGAGAAGATGCCGGACCGGTGCCTCGGGATGCCGGTGGACGTCCTCGTCGTCGTCGACGGCGGGACCGACGACACGGCCGCGATCGCCGAGGCGAACGGCGCGTACGTGTGCGTGGCACCGCACAACCGCGGCCAGGGCGCGGCGCTTCGGCTGGGCTACCACCTGGCGGCCGAGTACGGCGCCGAGTACGTCGTGACGACCGACGCCGACGGGCAGTACGACAACACCGAGCTGGAAGCCCTGGTCCGCCCGGTCGTCGAGGGCACCGCGGACTTCGTCACCGGGTCCCGGCGGCTCGGGCACGAGGAAGCCGACAGCCGCGTGCGGTGGCTCGGCGTCCGGGTGTTCGCGGTGCTGGCGTCGGTGCTGACCGCGCGGCGGATCACCGACACGTCGTTCGGGTTCCGTGCGATGCGGGCCGAGCTGGCCTGCGCGGTGCCGCTCAACGAACCGCAGTACCAGTCGTCGGAGCTGATGCTCGGCGTCACCGCGCGCGGCGCCCGGGTGCTCGAGCTGCCGATGAGCATGCGGCTGCGCAAGGCGGGCAAGAGCAAGAAGGGCGGCAGCCTGGTCTACGGCGCCAACTACGCGCGCGTCATGACCGGGACGTGGTGGCGGGGGTACGTGCTGCGCCGCGGGCGAACACGAGCCGGTCGAGCAAGGTGAACTTCACGACGAACACCAGCGCGTAACTGCCGACGTACGCACCGTCGACCAGCACGATCCACCAGAAGTGCGGCAGCTCGAGCGGGGCCAGCAGCGAGCCGGCCAGCGTCGTCAAGCCGATCGAGGCGAGGCCGCCGAGCCCGATGACGGCCAGGTAGGGCAGCAGTTCCCGCCGGACGCGCGGCCGCCCGGTGCGGCCCCACACCCAGCGGCGCGTGACCAGGAAGTTCAGCACCGCCCCGGCGGCCCAGGCCAGCGTGCTCGCCAGTGCCGCGGCACCGCCGGTGGCCAGCACGGCTAGCAGGACGACCTGGCTGAGCACCGTGGCGGCGACCGACGTCGCGGCGGCGCGGGCCAGCCGGGCCCAGCCGCGGCGGCGCGTCTTCTCCGTTGTGCGGGGCCGCACGCCGTTGGTTACGGTCGTCATGTCCCCATCCTCCCCGTGGGCCGGCCGCGCCGCCGTCCGACCCCCTCACGCATAGGAGATTCACAGCTCTTTGCCAGGTGCCCATCAGCACCTGATCGCTAGCGTCGGGTTCTTGAACGAGCAGGAAAGGCGGCACAATGCGGGTGCTGGTTCTCGGCGGTGACGGATATCTGGGCTGGCCGACCGCGCTGCACTTATCGGACAAAGGCCACGAGGTAGCCGTCCTCGACAATTTCGCCCGGCGTGGCTACGACGACGAACTCGGCGTCGAAAGCCTGGTCCCGATCGAATCGCTGAAGGACCGGATCGCCGCCTGGCACGAAGTCTCCGGCCGCGCGATCACCAGCTACGAGGGCGACCTGCTGGACGCGGACTTCCTGTTCGGCGCGGTGCGCGAGTTCGCACCCGACGCCATCGTGCACTACGCGGAGCAGCGGTCGGCGCCGTATTCCATGATCGACCGCGAACACGCGGCGTACACCCAGCACAACAATGTCGTCGGGACGCTGAACCTGCTCTACGCGATCGCCGAGATCGATCCCGCGATCCACCTGGTCAAGCTCGGCACGATGGGTGAATACGGCACGCCGAACATCGACATCGAAGAAGGCTGGCTGGAGCTCGAGCACAACGGGCGCAAGGACCGCGTGCTGTTCCCGAAACGGCCGGGTTCGTTCTACCACCTGACCAAGGTCCACGACTCGCACAACATCGAATTCACCTGCCGCGCCTGGGGACTGCGGGCCACGGACCTCAACCAGGGCGTCGTGTACGGCCAGCAGACGCCGCAGACCGCGCTGGACCCGCGGCTGGCCACCCGGTTCGACTACGACGCGGTGTTCGGCACGGTGCTGAACCGGTTCGTCATCCAGGCCGTGCTGGGCCAGCCACTGACCGTGTACGGCAAGGGCGCGCAGACCCGGGGCCTGATCGACATCCGCGACACCGTGGAGTGCATCCGGCTCGCCGTGGAGCACCCGGCCGAGGCGGGGGAGTTCCGGGTGTTCAACCAGATGACGGAGAGCCTGTCGGTGGCCGCAATCGCCGAGCTGGTCGCCGACCGGTTCCCCGGCCCGGTGCAGATCGAGCACCTGGAGAACCCCCGCACCGAGGCACCGGAGCACTACTACAACGTGAAGCACACCGGGCTGGTCGGGCTCGGGCTGGAGCCGCACCTGCTGTCGGACACGCTGATCGAGTCGATGTTCGACATCGTCGGCGCCAACAAGCACCGCGTGAACCCGGAGAAGCTGCGCCCGACCGTGCGCTGGCGGGGCGCGCTGAAGGGCTAGCGGCGTGCGGGCTCCCCTGCCCGGGAGCCCGCACGCCCGCGCTTTCAGCCCGGCAGCTTGTCGAGGAAGCCGTGCACCTTGGCGATCTTCCCGTCCGCCAGCTCGACGACGTCGAACCCGATGGCGACCGGCTCGGCCCCGGGCGTGCCGAGGTACCACTGGAACCGCGCGAGGTCGTGGTGGGCGTCCGGGTCGGCGGGCAGGCTGAAGGTGAGCCCGGCGAACTGCTGCTGCGCCCCGCCGACGAACTGGTCGATCCCGTCGTGCCCGGTGACCGCGCCGAGCGGGTCGGTGTAGCCGGCCCCTTCGGTGAAGACGTCGGCGATAAGGGCCCGGCGCTTGTCCGCGTCGGTCTCGTTCCAGACGGCGATGTACTGCTCGACGAGACCGCGAACGTCGCTCATGGTGGATCCTTTCGTTGGGGGACAACGGCTTTCGTCGTCCCGCGTTGGGACCCACTCTGGCGGGCCGGCGGCGGCGCGTCGATTACGCGGGAGGTAATGCGGTGGCGTCACCCCGACCTGGTGCGCGCGGTGGTCGCGGCCGCGCGGGCCGACCAGCCGGGGTTCGCGCTGGAAGCACTCGCCACCGCCGGGTTCGAGCGCGGCGTGACACCCGCCGACCTGATGCGGGCCTGCTACGGCGCTCGTGACGCCATCGACGCCGCGGCGCCGGCCGCCCGGACTCGCGGCTGCCATTACCCCGGAAGTAATGGCAGCGACCCCGTGATCGCCGTAGCGTCGCTCGCGTGACGACTACGGTGCAGGCGGCCGCGCGGCAGCGGCCGGTGGGTGAGCTGCTGCGGGAATGGCGGGACCGCCGCCGGATCAGCCAGCTCGACCTCGCGATCTCGGCGGACATCTCGACCCGCCACCTCAGCTTCGTCGAGACCGGCCGGTCCAAGCCGAGCCGGGACATGGTGCTGCGGCTGGGCGAGCACCTCGAGGTGCCGCTGCGCGAACGGAACCGGTTGCTGCTCGCCGCCGGGTACGCGCCCGCCTACACCGAGAACGCCTTGGGGGATCCCGGGATGGACGCCGTGCGCCAAGCCGTCCGGCAGCTGCTCGCCGGGCACGAGCCGTACCCGGCCGCCGTCGTCGACCGGAACTGGGACCTCGTCGACGCCAACGCCAGCATCGGGCTCTTCGTCGCCGGGATCGCGCCCGAGCTGACCACCAACGTGCTGCGCGCGACCCTGCACCCGGACGGCATGGCCCCGCACATCCTGAACCTGGGGGAGTGGCGCGCCCACCTGCTCGGCCGGCTGCGGCGGCAGGTCGGCCAGACCGCGGATGCCGGGCTCGCCGACCTGCTGGACGAGCTGCGCGGATACCCCTGTGACCAGCCGGTGCCCGAGGTGGAGGTCCCTGGACCGGGTGACATCTTCGTGCCGCTGCGGTTCCGCCACGAGGGCACCGACCTGACGTTCTTCAGCACGGTGGCCACGTTCGGCACCCCGTTGGACGTCACGGTGGCGGAACTGGTGATCGAGTCGTTCTACCCGGCCGACCCGGCGACGGCGGCGCATCTGCGCGAGCGGGCCGCGTCGGTGGGATGATGGGCCGCACCCGCGCAGCATCCGAAGTGAGGATCACCGGTTGATGGCCGTCCCGCCTTCGCTCGCCCTGTCCGACGGAGTCCGCATCCCCCAGCTGCTGTTCGGTGTCGCGGGACTGTCCGCGGCCGAAACCGGCCGGGCCGTCCGCATCGCCCTCGACACCGGCTACCGCGGCATCGACACCACGCCCGGTACCGAGGCCGCGGTGGCCACGGCCCTCGCCGCGGCGGGCGTACCCCGCCAAGAACTGTTCGTCAGCTTCAAAGTCCCGGCGCAGGGCTACGACGCCGCGCGCCGCGCCGCCGACCAGGCACTGGCCGCGCTGCAGCTGGAGCAGGCCGATCTGTGCCTGCTGGACGGCACGAAGGGCGCCTTCCCCGACACCTGGCGCGCGCTGAGCCGCCTGCGTGCCGACGGCCGCGTCCGGGCGATCGGCGTGGCCGGGTTCGGCGTCGCCGAACTGCGCCGGCTGATCGACGCGTCCGGGACGGCCCCCGCCCTCAACCAGGTCGAACTGCACCCGTGGCTGCAGCAGCTGCCGCTGCGGGAGTTCCACGCCGAGCGGGGCATCGTGACGGCCGCGTCGAGCCCCGCCGCGAACGCGGGGTTGCTGGCCGACGAGACGGTCACCGCGCTCGCCGCGAAGTACGGCAAGACCCCGGCCCAGATCGTGCTCCGCTGGCACCTGCAGGCCGGCACCGTCGCGGTGGCGGCGTCGGCCACCACGACGCGGACCCGCGAGCAGTTCGGGATCTTCGACTTCGAGCTGGCCGACGACGACCTCGCCGTGGTGGCCGAGCTCGACAACGGCACGCGCGTCTAGGTGGACTTGATCCCGGCGGCGGCGAAGTCGGCTTGCTGGGCGGGCTGTTGGAGGTACTCGCGGAAGGTCTGGGCGGCGCGCAGGAGGGTGTCGTCGACGCCCTGGCCGGACAGGCCGATGAACGGGTAGTCCGCGGAGCGCGCGTTGGCCACCGACTGCGCGGGCGACCCGATCATCTCGGGCTTCTTGGTGGTCAGCTCGCTCACCCAGTACGACGACTCGGGCAGCCAGGCGGCCGGGAGCCCGCCGATGGAGTCCAGGTTGGCCCGCCCGACCAGCGCGTCGAGCACCTGCGACGACGGCTTGGCCTCGATCATCACGTGCACGCACTGCCCATGGACGACGGTCGCGGCCTTGTTCCACCGATCGGCCGCGGCGGTCATCGGCTTCTGCACGCTGGGGGTGACGACGACCCGCATGTGCGAGGTTCCCTGCGAGCAGCTGGCGGCCTGCGCCTCGGCCCGGTTGTTGAGTTCGCTGTCGGCCCAGTTCCACCCGACGATGCCCAGCCCGATCAGCGCGGCGAGCACCATGCAGGCAATCGGCCAGGTGGCGATCCGGCGGCGCGGGGCCTTCTTCCCGACGATGCGGTGGGAGCCGGTCGCCTCGCCCTTGCCGATGGTCCGGTGCGAGCCGGTCCCTTCGCTGCGCCGAGGTGGGGCGGTGTTTTCGCTGGTCTCGGTGGTTTCGGCACGCCGCTTGGTGCGGGTGGCCGCGCCACGGGTGAGGGTGCGGGACGAGCCGGTCGCCTCGCTCCGCGCGGCGGCGGGGTAGTCGCCTTCGTCGGGGCGGGTGATGACCTCGGTCCGTTCGGCGGCGCTCTCGGCCTGCCGTGCGCCGGCGCGGCGGGAACCCGGTTCGCGCCGGGCGGTGATCGGGTAGTTGCCGGACGCTTCCCCGCGCCGGGAACCGGACGGCTCGTCACGGCCGGCGACGGGGTGAGTCTCGCCGCGGCCGGTGGGGCGCTGCGAACCGGATCGCTCGCCC